>JBIOVC010000054.1:0-2409 GCA_044867545.1 Hyphomicrobiaceae bacterium
CTCCAAAGCCGTCCCGACGGCAACGACAGCCCAAGGCCCATATTGAAGATCAGAAAGACGGCCAGCGTGAAGGCGAGACCGATCGCGAGGTCGATCACCGGGCGCCGGCTGCCGAATGCGGCAGTGACGCACAGGAAGAGCACGGTCGTCGCCGCCACGAAGCCCAACGGCTGCATCAACGCTGCGGCGAGGACGAGACCCAGCAGCATGAGTGCCACCCGCCGGAGCAACCACAACGTGCCACCGTGGGGTGCCGGTTCAGACGGTGCCGCCTCGGCCCATCGAACCTGCCATTCGCCCCTCCAACCCTGAAGCGCAAGCAACAGCCCGATCAGTGTCAGCCCGGCGCCGACCGCCCGCGGAAATACCTCGGGGCCGACGCGGGCGTAGGTCTGGCCTCCAGCGACGGCGCCGCCTTCGACCGCGACGAATATGCCGAGCGCCGCGAGCGCCAGGCCCAGCCCCAACCCGCTCGCGGCGCCCGGAGACCATGGGGGCCTCCGGACGTCGGACCGATCCGTCACTTTATGAGACCCAGCTTACCCAGGACCTCGGTGGTACGCACCGTTTCCGTCTCGATGTACTTCCTGAAGGCATCGCCGGCGAGGTACGCACTCTCCCACTTGTTCTTCTTGAGGTGCTCATCCCAGGTCTTCGACTTGACCACCTTGTCGATCAGCGTGAGGTAGGCCTTGGTCTGCTCCGGCGAAAGCCCGGGCGGTGCTGCGATGCCGCGCCAGTTGGAGAGCGTCACATCGATCCCCTGCTCCTTGAGGGTGGGAATATCGACACCCGGGAGGCGCGCTTCCGACGACAGGCCAAGCGCGCGCAGGTTGCCGGCCTTCACCTGCTCGATCAGCTCGCTGAAGCCGCCGACGCCGGCGGTGACCTGGCCGCCGACGATGGCAGCGAGCGAGTCCCCGCCACCCGAAAAGGCGATGTAGTTCACCTGCTTCGGATCGACGCCCGCCGCCTGCGCGATCGAGCCCGCGAAAATATGGTCTGTGCCGCCGGCCGATCCGCCCGCCCAGGAGACCGATGCGGGACCCGCCTTCAGCTTGGCGACGAGGTCCTTGATCGAGGCGATCGGGGAAGCCTTCGGCACGACCACGAGCAAGTACTCGCTGGTGAGACGGGCCGTGGGCGTGACATTGAGCAGGGTTACCGGCGACTTGTTGGTGGCAAACGAGGCCACCATGCCGAAGCCGCCGACGATCATCGCGTTGCCGCTGCCGGTCTTGTTGCGGATGAACTGGGCAAGGCCGATCGCCCCGCCCGCACCGCCGACGTTGGTCACGGTGCCGCCCTTGCCGAGACCTTCCTTCTCCATCGTGTCCTGGACAGCCCGGGCGGTCCGGTCATAGCCGCCGCCCGGCGCCGCAGGCGCCATGATCTCAAGCCCGTCGATGGCGCGAGCCTGGTCCGCCGACAACGCCAACGCCAGGGCCAGCGCGCCAAGCGCGGCGATGCCCTTTCTACGCTGGCCGATTATCCGTACTCCCATGGTTTCCTCCTTCGTTTTGATGTGCGCAATACCGACTCAGTCGCCGGACGATGTCCACCGGTTTTCCAGCTCCTCCAGCCGGCCGAGGCCCATCAGGTCGTTGAGCTTGCCGAACGGCAACATCAGGTCGGGCCGCTGGATCGGGGCCTCGGCATCGATGGTTTCTGCAAAGGCATCGAGCGCATTCATCATGCCGCGGAGCGCCGAGCTGGTCAGCAGTCGCGAGTAGCTGGCGACGGCGACGCCCAGCGCTTCGAGCTGACGCGGGGTCAGCAGCGGAGTCGTGCCGCGCTCGATGAGGCCGAAGCCCATGTTGACCGAGACCGGCTTCGATACCGAGCGAACCACCTCGGCGATGTCTCCGGCCGACATCAGCGCATCTGCGAACAGGATATCGGCGCCGGCCTCGGCGTAAGCATTGAGGCGGTCGATCACCTCCGAGATGCCGTCGGTCGCCGCGGCATCGGTCCTGGCGCGGATCAGAAAGTCCGGATCGCGGCGGGCATCGACAGCGGCCTTGACCTTCTCAACCATCTCCCGGACAGGGATGACGCGCTTTCCCGGCATGTGGCCGCACCGCTTCGGCCAGACCTGGTCCTCGATCGAGATCGCTGCGAGCCCCGCCTGCTCGAAGGCACGCACCACAAAGTAGACGTTGAGGGGGCCGCCGTAGCCGGTGTCGGCGTCGGCCAGCAGCGGGATGTTGACGCATCCGGCCAATGCGCCGCAGGCGCGCAGGTTCTCGTCGAAGGTAAGGAGCCCGCGGTCGACCCAGCCAAGGGCGCTCTCCGAGACGCCGGCACCGGTGATGGCCGCTGCCTTATAGCCGTAGGCTTCCACCAAGCGAGCGCTGAAGCCATTGTAGATGCCGGGCAGCACCAGGATCGGCTTTGCCTCGACGAGCT
>JBIOVC010000055.1:0-12731 GCA_044867545.1 Hyphomicrobiaceae bacterium
GCCGAGCGTCGTCGCCTGATTGGAGAGTGAGTAGCCTTGCCGTCGGATGAGGGCGAAGTCCTTTTCCAGTTCGTCCTCATCGACGATCGTGTAGGGCGTGAAGCGTTTGAGCGCTCTGGCGCCGATCGGCTGGTGGCGGCGCTGCTTGTCGAGGTGGGCCAGCAGCAGCCGTCCGATGGCGGACGAATGCGGCTCCAGCCGCCGCCCGACCTCGGAATGCACCCGCAGCGCCCATTTGGATTCGACCCGGTCGATAAGCAGCACCTTGCCCTTGTCGAGCACGCCGACGTTGCAGGTCTCCCCGGTGCTCTCGGCAAGGTCCTCGAGGATCGCGTGCCAGGGCGCGGTGCTGGTGGACTGGTAAAGCGTCTCGAGCGCCAGCCAGCGCATGCGTGGACCGGGCAGGAAGCGGTCACGGTCGATGTGTCGCTGCAGCAGGCCGAGCCCGAGCAGCTGACTGATGATGCGGTGCGCGGTCTGGCGCGGAACGCCCAGGCGATTGGCGATCTCCGCGAGCCCGAGCGACCGGTCGGTCTGGACCAGCGTCTCCAGCACGGCCAGGGCACGCCCGAGGGCCGATCCGGTGAGAGCGGCATCCGCCGGCGCGTCATGGGGGCTCAACGCATAGTCGTCACGCGCCGAGAGCCGCTTCTTCGGTGCGGGCTCCACGGCGGAAAGCGGACGCAACGGACTGCGACGCCCCATCAAGGCTTGCTCCATGCGGGATCCTCGGAGCCAATTGACTATCACGGCAGGGCCTTCGACGGTATATCGGGACCCCTGGCGGCCGGGGAGCGGTCGCCAGGGTTGCATCAACCTGTCAGCGGACCGCCAGGGGACTGTCACCGGGATGTAGCGAGACTGTAGCGAGACAGCGCGGGATGGGGCTCGAGCCTCGCTGGGGAGTGGTATCGTGGAACGGCGCCTGGGGATCATCGTGTCTGGCGGAACCGGCCGCATGGGGCGGACGCAGCATCTGCCCGCGCTGATGGCCATCCGCAGGCAAGGGGGGCTGCCACTTGCGAACGGCGGTCGGCTCGTCCCGGATGTCGTGCTGGTCGGGCGCGACAGCGAGCGTCTCAACGGGCTCGCGCAAGCGCTGGACATCACCCGCTTCACGACCGATCTCGATCAGGCCCTGTCGGATCCCGCCTACGAGGTGTTCTTCGACGCCGCACTGACCGAGACCAGACCGATTCTGCTCACCAGAGCGATAGAAGCGGGCAAGCACATCTACACCGAGAAGCCGGTCGCTCACTCCGTCGCCCAGGGACTGCAGATCCTCGAAGCCGCCGAACAGCGCGCCTTGAAGCACGGCGCCGTGGAAGACAAGCTCCACCGACCCGGCATCACGGCCCTGCGCACCTTGCGGGACTCTGGATTCTTCGGCCGGATCGTCAAGTTCCACCTCGAGTTCGGCGACTGGGTGTTCGATGGCAAGCAGATCCCCTGCCAGCGCGCGAGCTGGAACTACCGCAGCGAGCAGGGCGGCGGCATCATGCTCGACATGTTTCCGCACTGGCGGTACTTGGTCGAGCATCTGCTCGGCCGCATCATCCGCTTGACGTCCTCGGCCTGGACGGGGACGCCGGAGCGCATCGATGAACGTGGCCACCGCTACAGAGTCGACGTCGAGGACTCGGGCTTGTGCATGCTGATGCTGGACAATGGAGCATACGGATCGATATCCAGCAGCTGGGCCACGCGCATGCGCCATGATCGGTTCACGCTCCACGTCGACGGCACCGATGGCTCGGCGGAGGCGACATTCGAACGCTGCTTCGTGCAGCGGGCGCCGACCGCGGCGAGCGCTCGGAAGGCCGCGTGGACGGAGGTCCCAGTTTCGACGAAAGACGACAGCTTCCGGACCGGATGGGAAGACTTTCTGCGCCATGTTGCCGAGGACGCGCCGCTCAAGTCGGACTTGAGAGCAGGGATACGCGACGTCCAGTTCGGCGAGCTGAACAGGCAGAGTGCGCGCGAGAACCGCTGGCTCTCCTTCCCGCCATCGCCGAGCTGAGTGCCGCAAACGTCGAACGGCCCGAGGGCGACCTCGATCCTTCCAAGCGCGAGCCGCTGCGGGAGCAACGACGCTGCGGCAGCCTTACAGCGTCATGGACACGCCACCGTCGACGTAGAAGGCTGTACCGGTAATGAAGCTCGCGCGCTCGGAAGCGAGGAACGCGACCATTGCGGCGACCTCGTCGGGGCGCCCCATCCGGCCGACGGGAATTCTGGCGATGCGCTGCTTTCGGACCTCGGCTTCCGATTGACCGGTCATCTGCGCCCACTCCTTCATCGTCTCGTCCTGTCGCTCTGTGTCGATGATGTGGGGCGCCACCGCGTTGACCAGGATGTTGTCCTTGGCGAGCTCGGCTGCCAGCGCCTTGGTCAGGCTCAGAACGCTCGCGTTGTTGAGGGCGGCCGGGATCACCGCGAAATGCGGCTGCCGGCCCGCGAGCCCGGACACGTTGATGATCCGGCCCCATCGGCGCTTGCGCATCTCCGGCACGACGTGACGGATGCAGCGGGCGAGGCCATTGAACTTCTGCGCGAAGATCGCGGTGAGGCCGGCATCACTCATCTTGAAGAAGTCGTTGGGGACGACCGTCGCCGCGGCGTTCACCAGTACATCGATGCGGCCGAATTTCTCCACGACCTGAGCTGTCATGGCGCCGACGGCGCGGTCATCCTCGAGGTCGGTCGGAAGTCCCAGCACCCTGCCGGGATACTTCCCTTCGAGCTCCCGTGACGCTGCGGCATTGACGGCAGCGTTCTTGCTGACGATTACGACCGAGGCGCCTTCCGCAAGAAACTCCTCAGTGCACGCCCTGCCGATGCCGCGGCTGCCGCCGCCGATTACCGCTACCTTGTTCTTCAGACCGAGGTCCATCGTCGCATCGCTCCATGCTCTAGGATGCAGCAGCCGATGGCAGCGTTGCTCGCCGCCGTCACCGAGACCGGCGGGCCGTTCGCGCCGCGTTCAGCCCGTGTACTCGAGGATGTGCATCCCGGCGCCCCAGCGATCGATCAGATAGAGACGGCCGTGCTGGTCGGTTGCGATGTCGTTGGACTGGATGGCCTGCTGGCCCTCGGGCGTCGCCGGCACATAGCAGCCCACCTCCTTCGGCCGCAACGGGTCACTGACATCGACCGCGCGCAGGCCGGCATTGAAATAGGTCAGGAACACCAGATTGGCCCACGGTCCCTCGGTGGTGATGTTCTCGAGGATGTTGTGGGCACCAAACCTCCCGGCACGGTTGTAGTACTTGTTGCGGTCGGGAAAGAACGTGCTCACGGGCAGCGGATTGGCCTCGTCTCGGATGTCCAGGATCCACATGAACTGGCTGTCCCAGAACTTCTGGCGAGCCCTGCCCTCATCGGTGACGACAAGGTAGGGGTGGTCGCCTATGGGCCAGGCCGTGTGCGAGCCGCCCGGGAACGGGGGCGACCAGCACACGTGTCCGAGCAACTGCATGTTGCCGAGATCACTGCAATCGATGACGGCGACGCCGCCGCCCCAGAAGGCCGCGTACATGCGGTTGCCGCGGATCACCGGCGGACCGTGCAGCGTGCAGGCATCGTCCGCGGGCATCGGATCATTGCCCTCGCTGGCGCCCTCGGACTTCTGCCAGGGCAAGCCCCAGATGCTGACGATTTCCGGCTTCAATGGGTCTCGAATATCGAGCGTCCAGATCACGCGCTTGTTCCAGCCCTTGGAGTCGCAGGGCAGCAAGGCGAGGTTGCGCTCCCGGTCGACGCCGAAACGGTGCGGGCCGCTGCCCGGCATGTCATAGAACCCCTCCTGCTTCGGCGCCTTCGGGTTGCTCACGTCGAAAATGAACAGGCCGCCCCGGCCGTCCTTGCCTTTCTCGCCGGCAAGCTTCTCCGAATTCACATAGAGCAGGTCGTCGGAGACGAGTCGCAGCTTGTGGCAGTGAACGCCGGGCGGCGCCCGGAACTCGGCGACCTTCGACGGCTTGCGCGGATCGGACACGTCGTGAACAGTGAACCCCTCAGGGCCGTTGTAGCTCGAGCCACCGACGGCCCCGACAAAGGCGAAGCCCTTCCGGTTGACCTCGCACAAACTGCCGCCGCCCCACGCGGCGGAAGGATCGTGACCGAGCACGCGGAAATTCCTGGCTTCTTCGGGGAAACGCTCACTCATCGATCGAGCTCCGGCAGAAGGATTGGAGTGGGGCGGGGAGGTGGGGCGAACGTAGTCTCTCATATTGACGGATGTCAACTTAGCATATGAGATTGTCGGCCTGCGGACGTATGGGCGCATGCATCTTGAGAGGGCAGCGCCTGTCATCGGCGCGTCAGTCATTGTCACCTACGCGTCTGCCGCCTCGAGGCGGTGTTCGCAAAGGAGGCCGTTGATCCATGGCTACAATCTTCGTGACGGGCGGCGGCGGCTTCATAGGCTCGGCGGTTTGCGAGGCGCTGGCCAAGCGCGGCGACAAAGCGATCGCCTTCGATGTTGCCGCCAGCCCCAGGCTGCAACAGCTCAAGTCTCCGCTGATCGAGTTCAGGTTTGGCGATATCGTCGAATGGCCGCAACTTGCAGACGCCATCCGGGCGAGCAGACCGAGCGCCGTCATCCACGCCGCGGCGATCGTGGGGATCAGCAATTCGGTCGCCTCGCCGATACGCACCTTCGAGGTCAATGTCGGCGGCTCATTGAACGTCCTCGAGGCGATGCGCCTGTTCGGCGCCCAGCGCCTCGTGCATCTGAGCTCGGAGGAAACCTACGGACCGTTCGCTGCCGACATGATCGACGAGAGCCACCCCAACCGGCCAGTGAAGCCGTACGGCATCTCGAAATATGCGGTCGAGCGTTTGGCCAACGACTACGTTGCGGCCTACGGCCTGGAATGCATTCACGCCAGGATATGCTGGGTCTATGGTCCGGGCCTGCCGCGTCCGCGCGTCCCGAAAACGCTCATCGATGCCGCGGTGGCGGGCCATGGGCTGCGGCTCGAGAGCGGCGGCGATTTCCGCGTCGACCACACCTACATCGAAGACTGCGTCGACGGCCTGCTGCGCATACTGGACAAGCCGCAACACCGCTATGACGTCTATCATATCGCGGAGGGCGAGGCTTACTCGCTGACCGAGCTGTTTGCCTTCATGCGCGAGCTAGCGCCAGGATGCGACTTCGCGATCGGCCCGGGCCCATACAAATTCGCCGACGGCAGCGTCAACGTCAGGAAGGGAGCGCTCGACATCACCCGGGCGCGGCAGGAGCTGGGGTATGCGCCGCGGTTTCCCCTCAAGGTGGGACTGGCCGACTATCTCGAAAGGACGAAAGCCGGTCTGCCGTGAATCGGACCCGCTCGCGCTCTAGGCGGTCGAAGCGTCTCCATCAGGAGACCGTATCGGCTGTCACGTAGTCGAGCGCGGCGTTGCGGCCCGCCCTGCGCCCTGAGACGAACGCCCAGGCCAGATGATGCCCGTGCCCCTTGAGAAGCAGTCCACCCTGTCCGGTCGAACCCGCCGCGTATAGTCCCGGAATCGGCTCGCTTGCTGCATCGAGCACGCGATGCTCGCGATCTACCACGAGGCCGCCCTCTGCGTGCACGAACACGGCACGCGCCGGCCCGAGAGCAATATAAGGCCCTGCGCCGAATGCCGGCGGGCCGGCCGTTTCACCGGTGTCTGCGCGCACGGATGATTGGAGTGCTGCCGCCGACATGCCAAGCCGCGTGGCAAGCTCTGCGATCGTGTTGGCCTGGGTGAAAATGTCTTTGCGATTACGCCGGTAGTCGTCGACATAGGCGTAAGCCACCCCAGGCGCCGTCGAGACAAAGTGGGGCCAGGCGGCGAATTTCTTCGCGAGCCGCCCGTCCAGCAAAATGTAGGCGATCTTCCCAGGCTGCCCGGGAACCTCGTAGGCCGGCTGTTCCATCTCGCTGCAGAATCGCTCGCCATTCCGGTTCACGAGCAGAGCGCCTGCGGCAAACAGAGCCGGCGAAGGAGCCAGGGCGGTTGTGACAAAGCGCATCAAGAACGGACGCAACAAGCCGTTCGGAAGGTTGTCGAGCGACCACGCGATGAGGCTGGCCAGCGCGGTCCAAGGGGGCAGTCGCAGCACCAGGCTGGGCGTGGCCGGCGGCAGGAACCGCAATTCCGGGCCGAGTGCCAGATCGCCGTTACGGATGGTCGCGCCAACTGCGAGTGCGAGCTTCTGGCCGTCTCCAGTTGCCGACGCGTTGACCCCGTCCACGTTGGCCTCGCGGGGACCCATGAAGCGCCGCTTCAGGTCGGGGTCGCTGGTGAAATCCCCGGCCGCCAGGACGATTCCGCCGCGCGCCAGGAATCGGCATGGCCCATCGATTGTCCTGCAGTCGACACCGACGACACGGGACCCTTCGCGAACGAGCTCTGCAGCCCTCGTCGAGAGACGGAGCTCTACACCCAACCGGCGCGCAGCGCGACCAAGATGAACAATGTAGGAGCGGGAATTCGGCAGCACGTTGTGCATCCGCGGCTTCCCATGCGGCGGCTCGGGCATGGGGCCGTAGAACCGAATGCCGTGGTCCAGCAGCCACTGGAAGGTCTCGGGCATCTCTTCTGCCAGCAGCCGGCGCAGGTCGCTGTTGTCACGGTTATCCAGCGATCCGTTGAAGGCGGCCATATCCCGCCAATGATCCTCCGGCCGATCGAGGATGCCCTTGCGGCGCTGGTGGGGGGTTCCGCTAGCGCTTATCGAACCGATCGACCAGGCGGTCGAGCCACCCAGCGCCTCGTTCTTCTCCAGAAGGACGACGCTTCGCCCAGTCTTGCGCGCTTCGATGGCGGCAGCGAGGCCCGCCCCTCCACCACCCACGACCACCACATCGAATATCTCCACATGCTTCATGCAACGTCCACGGCTCATCCCTGGCTCGGAAGGCGCCGAGCATATTTTCAACAATGCCAAACGCAAGCTCACGCTGTCGAAGCGATCGACCCAGACCGTGCTGGCGCCTTGGCGCCCGGCAGACAATCAGCTGGTGACAAAGGTGTGGGCTCAACTGCCCGACGGGATGTCACCGCAGGCTCGGCACGGGCTTCGTCGTTTCTACAGAAGAGTTGACATGCGACAATTCTGGAACCTAGTGTGCGGTCGCCGCTTTCCCAACGATCCGGTTGCACTTGACGCTTGTCGAGGTGAGCCGCGCCTTCGAACGCCCGGAGGCGTGCGCGTTGCGCAACGATCGACACCATGCGTGAGGAGGACGAATCGATGACGAGGCGCAATCTACTGAATGGCGCGCAGATCATCGTCGACTACCTGATCCAGGAGAAGGTTCCGTACGCGTTCGGGCTGTGCGGCCACGGCAATATCCAGTTCATCGATGCGCTCTATGAGCGCTCACACGATATCAAGACCATCTCGGTACACCACGAGAGCGTCGCGGGCTTCATGGCCGACGTCTACTACCGAGTCTCCGGCCGCCCGATCGCGACCTTCACCTCCTGCGGACCGGGTTCGGCAAACCTCCCGATCTCGCTCGGCAACGCCTTCCTCGACTCCGTGCCGTTCATGGCGGTAACGGGCAATGTACCCACCAGCCAATTCAATCGCGGCGCGTTCCAGGAGCTCTACAGGCACTACCAGGCCGACTTCCCGGCGACCGTGCGCTCCTACTGCAAGAAGGTCTTTCAGCCGACGCGTGGCGAGATGGTGCCGCTTGCCGTCCGTCAGGCCTGGAAGACCATGGTGACAGGCCGTCCGGGCCCTGTCGTGCTCGATGTGCCGTTCGACGTGTTCAGGGAATCGGCGGCAGAAGAGGCGCCGAAGCCCGAGGAGTGGAGCGCGAACATCTCCAGCCGCTGCGGCGCCGATCCGGAGGGCGTGGTCAAGGCGGTCGACATGCTGCTCGCCGCAGAGCGGCCGGTGATCCTGGTGGGCCAGGGCGTCCGCTATGGCGGTGCGGCCGTTGAGCTGCTGCGGCTCGCCGAGCGCCTGCAGATTCCTGTGGCGGCCTCGGCCAGCGGGCTCGGCGCTATCGACGCCCGTCATCCGCTGGCACTTGGCCTGGTGGCGCGCGGCGGCCACTACCAGGCCAACCACGCCGCGCGGCAGGCCGATGTCCTGCTTGCGCTCGGTGTGCGTTTCGATGATCGCACCTCGAGCTCGTGGATTCCGGGATACTCCTTCACCATTCCTCCGACCAAGCTCATTCATGTCGACATCGATCCGGAGGAGATCGGGCGCAACTATCCGGTCGCGCTCGGCCTGATGGCGGACGTGCGCACCTTCCTGCGCCAGGTGCTCGCTGAGCTCGACACCCGCAAGAATGTCGAGGCTCGAGCGGATGCCCGCAGGAAATGGCTGACGGCCATCGACGACTATCGCAAGGAGTGGGATGCGCTGGTGGCACCGGGCTTTTCCGACGACACGACGCCGATCAATCCCCAACGCGCGGCCGCCGAGATCGACAAGGCTTTGCCGGAAGACGCCATTCTCGTCAGCGACATCGGCGTGCACCACAACTGGCTGCTCGGATTCTGCAAACCGAGGCGACCGGATTCGCTGATCGGCTCGATGGGCTTCGGGCCCATGGGCTTCGGCGTCGCCGGGGTGCTGGGCGCGAAATTCGCCGCACCCGACCGGCCGTGCGTCTCGGTGTGCGGCGACGGCGCCTTCTTCATGCATGCGAGCGTGCTGGGAACAGCGGTGGAATACGCGCTTCCTGTCGTCTGGGTGGTGTGGAACAACTATGCCTACGCGTCGATCCGCGGCCTTCAACGCGGTTATCTCGACGGGCGCGAGCTCGCCACCGACTTCAAGGATCCACACACCGGCGAACGCTACAATCCGGATTTTGCCGCCATGGCACGCTCGACCGGCGTCGACGGCGTGCGTATCGACCGCGCCGGCGATATCGGCGATGCCATCCGGGCGGGCATCGCAGCCAATCGGCCCTACCTGATCGATGTCGACATCGGCGCCGATACCAATCCGGCCGGTGCCGGCGTCTGGGAGCTGCCGGGTCTCGGCCGCAGCAAGCCCGGCATCGGCAAGCAATACATACCCGGCTGAGCCATCGACGCGGGCTCGTGCCAAGCCCACCAGGAGGAGGGAGGACGCATGGCGACCGCTCCGCACCAAACGACGGTTCCCACCGCATCGTCCGTCCACTGCCATCCCCATCCCGGGGACGCCTAGCGGCCGGCCACTGAGACCTACGAGGGCGGCTTCGTCCACTCGGCCGGCGGTCTCTGGCTTTCCGAGCTGCTCGATGCACTGCGCAAGGACATCACGGTTCATGTCGAGGCGCCCGGCGCGGCACCTTTCGATCTGTCGGCAGCAGACAAGGCCAGGGCCGCCGCGCTCCACACGCGCCGCTACGCATCCAAATGGCGGCAGGGCGTAGCATCTGCGGCAATGCCAGAGCGCCGGTATGCTTTCGCCCAAATCGTGCCCCCGCAACCACCAATTTTGCAGCGATCGGCTAGACGAGGCAGCCGATTGTCTTGCCCCTTCGGCGAACGCCAAGATGCCAGTCAATTCGCCCTTTAGTTCTACAGCCAGCCACCCTTCGCCGGGCATCAAGATCGTCAGTTGAACACAAGCTGGGCACGCGCACGGTCCAGCGAAGTTACTTGTAACCTTTGCAGCAGCGAATGATAGCAGACGGCCGGCCACTCGATTGACCGGCCCCATCAGCGTTCTACAATGTGAGAAATCCCACATCCTCATGTCCGAGGCGGTGCTACCGTGACCGCGACTGGCAATGACGCCAAGCATCAGTCGGACGGGCCTCCTGGGGAACGGCGGCTGGCCGCCATCCTTGCCGCGGATGTGGTCGGTTACACGCGATTGATGGAATCGGATGAGCGCGGCACGCATACGCGCCTCATGGATTTGCGATTTTCTCTGATGGAACCGATCATTGCCCGACACCATGGCGGAGTGGCCAAGAACACTGGCGACGGGTTCATTGCCGTGTTCGCCAGCGCGAGCAACGCCATGGAGGCCGCCATGCAGATGCAGCGCGCGGTCATGGCGCGCGAGGCCGAGATACCGGCTGAGCGGCGTATCGCGCTGCGCATGGGCCTCAACGTTGCCGACATCATTGTCGAGGACCACGACGTCTATGGCGACGGCGTGAACGTCGCCGCCCGCCTGCAGAGCCACGCGGAGCCGGGCGGCATCGTGATCTCGGGCCTCGTTGCCGAGCAGGTGGGCGGCACGCTCGGCATGGAGGCTGTCGATCTCGGTCAGATCTACATGCGAAACCGGTTGCAGCCGGTCCGAGTCCTGAGCCTTAGACTCCCCGACGCTCCCCTCCCCACGGCAGGCGAGGCCGAGCTTGGCTTTGAGGCGCGTCCTTCGATCGCGGTGCTGCCGTTCCGCAAGCTGGCAAGCGCGGACGATAGCTACTTCGCAGACGGCATCGTCGACAACATCATCCATGCTCTGGCGGCGCTGAAGGAGCTGTTCGTCATCTCCCGGGGCTCGACACTCGGGTTTGGCGGCGGCCCTATCGATGTGCGTGCGATCGGTCGTGAGCTCGGTGTGCGCTACGTGCTCTACGGCAGCGCGCAGCGTTCCGACCAGCTCCTGCGGATCGGAACCGAGCTCAGTGATGCGGAATCCGGCGAGGTGATCCGCTCCGACCATTTCGACGGCTATATCAAGGAGCTGTTCGACTTCCAGGATTGGATTGCCCAGGAGGTGGTGAAGACTATCGCACCGGGCGTGCGCGAGCGCGAGTTGAAGCGAGCGCTGAGAAAGCATCCACAGAACATGACGGCCTACGATCTCGTGCTGCAAGCGCTGGCGCTGCTGTACCGCCTCGACTATGCGAACTTCTCCCGCGCGCGCGGCCTGTTGCAGCGCGCCATGATGATCGACCCGAGCTACGGGCCGGCGTTCTCCTACGCTGCCCGATGGCACATCTTTCGGGTTGGCCAGGAATGGTCAACCGACGTTGCTGCCGATGCCAGCGAAGCGGGACGCCTCGCCGAGGTTGCCATCACGTGCGATGAGAACGACGCCGTGGCCTTGGCGATCTACGGGTATGTCCAGCTCTACCT
The DNA here is from genome assembly GCA_044867545.1 of Hyphomicrobiaceae bacterium. Classification (GTDB taxonomy): domain Bacteria; phylum Pseudomonadota; class Alphaproteobacteria; order Rhizobiales; family Hyphomicrobiaceae; genus DATLZB01. The sequence goes on from JBIOVC010000055.1 coordinate 11,035, forward strand.
GAAGAAGCGCTTCGATGAGGGTCTGCAGTATCTCAATCGCGCCATCACTTGCTGTCCGAACCTGTCGATGGCCTGGACATTCAGCGGCGCCGCAATGTGCTTCATCGGCGATGGACCGACGGCGGTAGCTCACTCTGGAAGGGGGTTGCGCCTGTCGCCGCTGGACTCCCGCGTGTACTTTGCCGAGCACATTCTGGCCCAGGCGCACTACGTCAACGGCAACTACGATGAAGCGATCCGATGGGCGCGCCGCGCCGACGCCGGCAATGCGCAGCTCACCTCGAATCTCCGCACCCTGATCGCGAGCCTCGTGGCGACCGGCCGGGTCGAGGAAGCGCGAGAGGTGGTGAAGCGCCATCAGCAGATCGTGCCGACATTCAGGGTTTCGGTGTGGGCGGCGCGGACGCCGATGCAGGGCGAGGTCCGCTCCCGCCGCATTGAGCTGCTCTTGCGTGCCGGCATGTCCGAGTAAGAGAGCTCGGCACGAGTGCCGGCGACCTCGTTTGGTGAGGAAGAGGAGTACCCGTCATGGCAGGTCATTCGGGAGATTCTGGAGATTCAGGCGACTCCGGCGATGCCGGTAACGTAGCGCTGGCGGGCGCAGGGTGGCTGTTTGCCGACCGTGTCGATCTGCCGTTCATCACCGAGAAGTATGTCGCCGAGCAACGCACCGGCCGTGCCTACTTCGGCGAGCGCAATTGGGCCGCGAGGTGGGCAGCCTGGCGGGTTGTAGCCGACTTCGGTCAGACCGGTTGGCACAACTTGATCAGCCTGCAAGGCCCAGGAAGCTTTACCTCAAAGCCGCTGAACGACGAGATCAAGCTGCTCGAGACCATGGCGCTCGATGAGCGCCCTGATGCCATGGGCGAGATCATCGGCCAGGCCGACGAGTTCATCAGCTACTTCATGACCGTCATGGGCGGCAAGCCGGCCACGCACCCGGCCTCCTATCTCGTCTTCAACATGGCCAATCTCGTCGCTACCCTGGTTGCCATGCATTTCAAGGGCGCGCACGACCGGCCGCGTCCCTCTCACGTCTCGCCCGCGCTGCTGCCGCCGCTCGAGGTGCCGGGTCACGCCTCGTATCCGAGTGGCCATGCGACGCAAGCCTACCTCATCGCCCGCTGCGCCAGGGAGATGCTGCCGTCAGGACAGCAGACGGGGATGGGCATCGTGCTCGACGCGCTGGCCGCCCGCATCGCCCGCAACCGCGAGATCGCCGGGCTTCACTATGAGAGCGATACGCTCGCCGGCAAATATCTCGCGGGCGAGATCTACAAGATACTGAGCGATGAGACGAAGATGCCGCATCCCGCGAACAAGCCTTCCAAGTTCAAGGCCGCGATGACGAGCGCAGCCGCCGAGTGGGCCTGAGTCCTGCAGCCGGTGCGCTAAGAGGAGGTGCAGCCATGTCCGATGCAGCAGCGTTTGGAGCCCGCTACGCGAAGGTCCGGCGATGGGTCCATACCTATCCGGCACCACCCAGGGGTTTTGATCCGTTATCTGCGACGAATGCGCAGCTCGCCGAGTATGGCCTCCCCGAGCGACCGGATGCGCCCAAGGAGTCCGCCCGGTTCCGCTTCTGGGAAGAGATGCTGAAGCCGCCGACGGACTTCGTCGTGCCCGACTTTGCATCCGTCGAGAGGCGCCAGCTGGCTTTCGCCCGGCATGGCAGCGACCCCAAGCGGCGCGCCAGC
>JBIOVC010000056.1:0-3058 GCA_044867545.1 Hyphomicrobiaceae bacterium
GTCATCAATCGCTACCTGATCGACGAGGGCGGTCTAGACTTCCAGAACGGTCAGGTTGTCGGCATCGCGGTCAAGACCATGTGCCGGTTCCATCGCTCTTTCACATACCCGGAGGACGTCGAGGCGGGCCTGCGCATTGGTCGCCTCGGCAACTCGTCGGTGCGCTACGAGGTCGGCCTGTTCGCGCCGGGCGAAACGTCAGCGCGCGCCGACGGCCACTTTGTCCACGTATTCGTCGAGCGCAGCACCATGCGCCCTGTGCCAGTTCCGGACCCGATCCGCCGAGCGTTAGCCAAGCTGGTGAAATAAGCAGCAGTCTCGTCTTGACTGGCCGCAACTCGTCCGACGTTGATGGATCGAATAGCGGTTCTGTCGCTTTCGCGCAACGCAGCGCACAAATCGCCGGTGGGAATCGTGCCCCGCGCTGCACGACTCTCCAACCAGTTTCTATATTGCCGTCGGTTCTCGATTCACGAGAGGAGACATGATCGCAATGTCGCTCCGCAAGACAGCATGGATCGGGGGGGCAGCACTGGGCGTGATGATCGCGCCGGCTGCGTGGGGACAAGAGACCGGCCTTTCCGACATCCACGCCCAGCGGTTCGAGAGTGGTCGCGTCTGCATGGTCGATCACTTCCACTATGGCTCGAGCAATGGCATGCCGAACCGCAAGGCGGCGGAGGCCGAAGCAATCGCTTCCTGGGTCGGCTTCACCGCCTGGGAGTATGGCGATCCGTGGGGAAGCTATCGGCTTGCGGCGAGCCGGGCGATGAAGTGCGAGCAGTCGGGCGGCGCGTGGTCCTGCTCCATGGAGGCGCGTCCCTGCCGCCGCATGACGACGGCCGATCGCCAGCCGCGCAAGAACTAGGGCACGAGGGTCGCGCCGCAAATGGATCCCTTAACCAGCGCGTGCATTCCTCATCGCCTACTCTGGACATCGCTCCGCTATCCGCACATGATGAATCATCGTTAGTGCGCACCGCTTTCGAGGCCCAAGTTGTTGCGTATCCAACGTCGTTTGGCCGTCCAGGCGTGGCAGGGTCTATGCCTTTGGTTGCTTACGGCCGCTTTCCAGCTCGCCCTCCCCGAATCTGCAAAGGCGCAATTCGCGCCCGCCTATGAAGGACGAAGCGCGGCCCGATCCTATCTTCAATCCCGGCCGAAGACGGTGCGCCCGTCCGAGCAGCAGCGCCGTGAGGAAGCCAAGGCGCCGCAAAAGCGCAAGCCGACGAATGCGCTGATTGCCGTCGTGTCGATCTCGAACCAGCGCATATCCGTCTATGACGGCGACGGCTTGGTCGCAGGTGCGCCCGTCTCGACGGGCATGACCGGCTATCGCACCCCGACGGGCGTGTTCAGTGTCATTCAGAAAAATCGTTGGCACCGCTCCAACATCTATAGCGGCGCGCCGATGCCCTACATGCAGCGCATCACCTGGTCGGGGATCGCGCTGCACGCGGGCGTCCTGCCGGGCTACCCGGCATCCCACGGCTGCATCCGTATTCCGACCGGATTCGCACAGCAGCTCTGGGGCATGACGAAGCTCGGCGCCCGAGTGATCGTTGCCCCGCACCCGACAAGCCCGTTCGCGATCGAGCATCCGAACCTGCCGGTGCCGACAATGACGCCGACGGAGCCCGCTCCAGGCCATGACCGGGTGGCCGACCTCGGCGCCATTCATGTCGAAGCTGCCGCCGGCACCGATAGGCCCGAGCCGCAACTGGCGGCACTCGAGCAGCTGAGCGACGGTGCCGCCGCGATCCCGGCCGGGCCGAAGCTCCTCAACCCGCAGCAGGTAGCCGAGATCGCCAGGGCGAAGGCGAGGGCAGAGGCAATCGCCGCCGCCAAGGCTGCCAAGGCTGCGCTCAAGCTTTCGTCCGAGGCCTCGGCTGAAGCCAAGCGGGCGGTGCAGGAGCTGGGGAAGGCTGAAGCATCCCTGTCAGCGGCCGAGACCGCTGTTGCCGCCGTCGAACGCGCCGCCAAGGCCGCGACGACACCAGCCGCTGTCGAGAAGGTCGCTGCCGATCGCGCCGCTGCGGAGTCCCGTCTTGCCGACGCGAAGGCGCGGGCTGCGGAGGCAAGCACCCAAGCGATCGCGAAGTCGGACACCGGGTACGCGGCGGCCGCCGCGGCACGCGATGCCGCCGCCAGGAGCGAGGCGGCTGACACCGCTGCCCAGGTCGCGTCGCGTGCGCTCGAGCCGATCTCGATCTTCATCAGCCGCAAGACCGGCCGGCTCTATGTCCGCCAGCGGTGGGCTCCCCTGCTCGACGTGCCGGTCACCATCCGCGACCCCGATCGCCCGATCGGCACCCACCTGTTCGTTGCGATGGAGCCCGAGAACGAGGCAGGACCTCTGCGCTGGACCGCGGTGACGGTGCCGGAGACCGCCCCGGCTCCCGCTGCCGCGAAGGCCAAGACTCGCAACGGCGGCCGCATCGAGCCAACGCCGGCCCACACCGAGCGCCCGACCGCCGAAGCCGCCCTGAGCCGCATCGAGATTCCAGAGGCCGCCCTGAGAGAGATCGCCGGCCGCACATGGACCGGCGCGGCGCTGACCATCTCTGATCAGGGCCTCGGTACCGAGACCGGGACCTACACCGACTTCATCGTATTGACCCGCTAGACTAGGCGTGGGACGCCTGCCGGGCTTTACTTTCCAACCAGGGCCAGGCGCACATAGGCGCCTCTGTGCGAGGGCAGATACTTGCGGGCCGCCTGCAGAACGTCATCGGCCGTGATCGAGGCTACGTCGAAGTCGCAGATCGCCTTGCCGTTGAGCGCCCTGCTGACCATGCTCTCGAGAATGGCGTCGACACTTTCCGCCTTCTTCCGGCGCATCAGCTCGAACCGGTCGCGGAAGCGCTCGAGGTCCACCGTCCTGACGCTGCGCTTCAGCGCGGCAACCGCCTCGAACACGCGTGACTCGACAATCTCGGGCGGCCTCGAGGACGTGACCAGGATCTCGAAGATGCCGCAACTGCGGTCGCTGTCGTAGACTGCCTCGGGCGTATAGGCGTCGCCGAGCTTGTCCCTGATGTGGTCGAACAGCGCCCCG
>JBIOVC010000057.1:0-8342 GCA_044867545.1 Hyphomicrobiaceae bacterium
GCGCCGGGTTGGGCCCGCGTTCAGGCTGTCTGCGATTTCGTGCATCAGCGCGTCGCGTTCGGATACGAGCATGCGCGGGCGACGAGGGTCGCGTCGGAAGCCTATCAGGAAGGCCGCGGGGTCTGCCGCGACTACGCACACTTGGCGGTGGCGTTCTGCCGTGCCTTGAATATCCCCGCGCGCTATTGCACCGGCTACCTCGGCGACGTCGGTACGCCGCTGCCCTATCCACCCGGCGATTTCGCGGCGTGGTTCGAGGTCTTTCTCGGCCGCCGCTGGTACACGTTCGACCCAAGGAACAACGTGCCGCGCATCGGCAGGGTCTTGATTGCGCGCGGACGGGATGCGGCGGACGTTGCCATGACAATGACGTTCGGCCCCAACAAGCTCGAGAGCTTCCGGGTATGGACGGACGAAATTACCGACAACCGAACCGGAATGTTACTTCCCGTCGGGTAACGGCGCCCGCGGCACGCCGCGATCGTACCAACACCGAGCATGTGCGTCCGCTCGCTGAGGTTGACCTGAACGCAGGCGGTGTGCGTATCCGCCAGCGACGGGTCGCTTTACGCAAGAAAGAGCGCGAACATCCCAAAGCTTCCGAAACGCGATACAAGCCGAAAGCTTACTCAAGGATGTCCGCGCTTTCACGCGATGACGTTACTGTCACCGTTGGTGAAGTGAACGGTCGAGCTCCGGTAAGTGATCAGAGCTGGCGGCCCTTGGCGAAGGCGTCGACATCCTTTTGCGCCTGCGTCCTATCCAGCTGATACTTGGACTGGACCTGCGCAACGAGATCGTCCTTGCTCTTCAGCTCTACGATTTCATGGGCGCTGAACTTTGGCCACTTCTGGCCAATTTCGCTCCGCATGCCCGTGTTGGTTGCATGAGGAGGGGTGGCAACAGGCTGTGTGCTATTGGTCATCTGAAACTCCTAAGACAAGGTTTTCAAACAATAACTTGAATGATTATCACCCAAATTATTGAAACTATATAGAGCCGCAATAATGTCCTAATTATGCTTTTTCCAAATAAAACCACCCTTGAACCCATAATTTCAAGAATTCGGCAACGCAGCAGTATAGTTGTATTTCTTGCAGCAACTATTAAAATTATGGAAAGTTCATAACCAACCTCCCGCGAAATCTGAGCAACAAGAAATCCAATACTGTAATAATGCCATTTTTACCCACCCTGCAGGGAAACACAGAAAGGCCGACTATTGCGCCGGACTGCCGCATCGGCCCTCCCAGCATCTCCCAGGGGCCCGTGATCCAATGTCAGCCTGTCGGCACCTAGCGGACGACTGCCTAACGTCGCGGGTGCTGAGCACACCCGACAAGCGGACTCGCCCAAACGCGTCCCCACAATCTGCCCATAGTGCGCCTTAGAAGCGCACGCCAGAGCGCGTGCGGCGGGTTGGAGAAATGTGGGGCAAGATCCTTTATCGCCCTTCAACTTATTGAAATCATTTGATTATCAAAATCCCCCCCTCTCCGCTAGTATAACTATTTGACAAAGCTGTCTGAGAGCTCAACCTCAGTATTCACCCTGGGCGGCCCGCGACATGCGCGGCGACAACAGCATCATGGGTGAGTATCACGTGATCCGTCACGCGCAGAACCTCGAGACGGTCATCACATGCGAGGACACGCACGACATTCGCGCACTGATCCTCGGCCGGGCGCAGACTGGCTTGCCGTCCTTTTTCTGAGTCGCCGCCGATGACCGAAGGTCCCATCATGGCTCGGCCCAACGGTGTCGTCGCCGTCCTCACCATCGACCACCCGCCCGTCAACGCCATGTCGCTTGTGGCGCGGCAGGGCCTGATCGACGCGGTCCGCGCCGCCGATGCCGATCCCAGCGTTTCGGCGATCGTCGTGACGGGCGCGGGCTCGTGCTTCATCGCTGGCGCCGACGTGAGGGAAATGAACGCTCCGCCGCAGTTCCCCTTTCTGCCCGATGTAGTCGCCGAGCTCGAGCGGGCGAGGAAGCCCGTGATCGCCGCCATCAACGGCGCGGCGCTGGGCGGCGGCCTGGAGATCGCGCTCGCCTGCGACCTGCGCATCGCGCACCCTAAGGCGTCGCTCGGACTGCCCGAGACGCGGCTCGGCATCGTCCCGGGTGCTGGCGGCACGCAGCGCCTGCCGCGGCTCCTCGGCGTGGCGCGCGCCGCTGACATGATCGCCGAAGGGCGGATCGTGAAGGCGGCCGAGGCGCTGTCGCTCGGTCTCGTTGACCGCGTCGAGCAGGACGTTTTGAGCGCCGCCGTTGCGGTTGCGCCTAGTGTGCAGAAGCGGCGCCTCTCGGCTGCCTCCGTCCCCGCCGATGCGCCCGACGCTGCCCGGAAAGGAGCATCTCGCAAAGGCACCGTTCCGGCCGTCGCCGAGGCGCGGCGGCTGGTGGCGCTGGCTGCCACTACGCCTTTCGAGACCGGCCTCGAAGAAGAGCGGGCCGCCTTCCTCGTGCTGCGAGGGAGCCCTGAGGCAAAGGCGTTGCGGCACGTCTTCTTCGCCGAACGGGCGGCGAGCGACGTGCCCGGGACCGAGGGTGTCACCGCGCGTGTCGTGACGCGGGTCGGCGTGATCGGCGCCGGGACCATGGGCGCTGCCATCGCCGTCGCCTTTGCCGATGCGGGCTTCGAGGTCGACCTCGTCGAGCGCGACACCGACTCAGCCAAGACGGGGCTGGCGCGAGTCGCCGATCTTTATGAGCGCCAAGTGTCGGGCAGCCGGCTGACGCGGGAGGCCGCCGACCAGCGGCGATCGCGCATTCACCCGACGGCCGACTGGGTGACACTTGCCGAGGACGACCTGATCGTCGAGGCGGCTTTTGAGACGATGGAGGTCAAGACCGACATCTTTGCTCGGCTTGACGGCATCGCCAAGGTAGGCGCTGTGCTGGCCACCAACACGTCCTATCTCGATCTCGACCAAATCGCTGCCGCGACCCGCCGCCCCGGCGACGTGGTCGGCCTTCATTTCTTCGCCCCGGCGAACGTCATGAACCTTCTCGAGATCGTGAGCGGCCGGAATACATCCCCCGAGGTGCTGGCGACGGCCCTCATGGTCGCCAAGACTCTCGGCAAGCAGCCGGTGGTGGCGCGCAACGCCTACGGCTTCATCGGCAACCGCATCTTCGCCGCCTATCGCCGGCATGCGGAATATCTGATGGAGGACGGTGCGTCGCCCTACGAGATCGACGCGGCTATCGAGGCCTTCGGCTTCGCGATGGGCGTCTTCGCCGTCTCCGACCTATCGGGCCTCGATATCTCCTATGCGATGCGGCGCAGCCTCGATGCGACGCGTAGCCCCGACGAGCGCTATGTGAAAGTGGGTGACCGCCTGGTGGAAGCGCCGACTCGGCCGCAAGTCTGGCGCCGGCTATTATTCCTATGCGGGCGGCAAGCGACAGCCCGATCCCAAAACCGAGCGGATCGTTGCGGCGGAACGGGCTGTCAAGGACATCATCCCGCGCGGCATCTCGACCGAGGCGATCCAGCGTCGGCTGCTCGCGGTGATGGCCAACGAGGGGGCGGAGCTGCTCGATGAGGGCATCGCGATGCGGGCCTCCGACGTCGATCTCGTCTTCATCAACGGCTACGGATTCCCGCGGGCGAAAGGCGGACCGATGTGGACGGCCGACGCTATGGGGCTGACTAGCATCCTCGCCGAACTTGAAGCGGCGAAGCGGGAAAATCCCGGCTCGATCGAGATTGCGGCGCTGATCCGACGCTTTGTCGACGAAGGCGGCTCATTGGTTGCCTCGCCGGTCGCAGAGCGAAACGCATCATAGGCGCAGTACTCCAGGACATCCCTCTAGTGGGGCGCCTCGTCCCCGCAGTTGAAAAACGCCCCCTTGACGTGGGAGGCGGCGCAGGCCCGGTCTAGGGAGAACCCGGATCAGGGCTTCACAACGCCCCTGCCTGCGCCACCTTCACGGTAGTACGCGCATAGAACGCCGCCTGTGGCATTTGACACATCCTCAAGCCGATCACTGCTTGGATGCCTTGCTCGCTAGCACCTGCCGGGGGGCATGCTGCCGAAATGCATCGCAGGCGGGGCAGCTGACTGCGACGTGAAAGCTCCCAAACGCGCGTAGGCCCGCCGCACTATGTTGCATGCGGACGCTCGTTGTGCGCATTATAGTGCATAAGAAAATAACGCGAAGGGAGGAGAGCGTTTCCCACACGCGGATTTGCTGTCACCCGCTGCCGGGGGGCGCGGGACCACACGACCTGTCGGCCACACCACCGTTCGCCGCCCCGTCCAAGCGAGAGGAGAGGACCATGGTCCGCCTGAGCTCCGCTGATCACAAGAAAAGTCCCCCCGTTGTGAATATCCCTTACGACTACAACGCTGCGCACGATCTCATCGAACGCAACCTGAGCGCAGGGCGCGGCGCCAAGATCGCCTATCACGACGTACACGGCTCATACACCTACGGCGACCTGGCGGAGCGGGTGAATCGTTGCGCCTCTGCGCTCACCGGGCTCGGACTGGAAATGGAGCAGCGCGTGCTGCTCTGCCTGCACGACACCATCGACTTTCCGACTGCATTTCTCGGCGCCATCAAAGCCGGCATCGTGCCGGTAGCGGTCAGCGCGATTCTGGCGGCTAAGGAATACGAGCACATGCTCCTCGACAGCCGTGCGCGCGCGCTGATCGTGTCGGAGTCGCTGCTCCCGGTGTTCGCACCCCTGCTCGGCAAGGCGCGCGGACTGCAGCATGTCATCGTCTCGGGAGAAGACGCACAGGGCCACATGCTGCTGTCGGAGCTCTTGGCCAAGGGCGACGCCCAATTCGATCCGGCGCCCACCTGCGCCGATGACATGTGCTTCTGGCTCTATTCGTCGGGCTCGACCGGCGCGCCGAAGGGCACTGTTCATGTCCACTCGAGCCTCATTCAAACGGCCGAGCTCTACGCGCGCCCCATCCTCGGCATCACCGAGAGCGACGTGGTCTTCTCCGCCGCCAAGCTGTCCTTCGCCTACGGGCTCGGCAATGCTCTGAGTTTCCCGATGTCGGTCGGCGCCACTGCCGTGCTGCTGGCGGACCGCCCGACACCGCCGGCCGTGTTCGGTCATCTGCGGAAGTATCGCCCGACCATCTTCTGCGCGGCTCCGACTGCCTATGCCGCACTCCTTGCGAGCCCCGAGCTTCCCTCCCGCGAGGACGTCAACCTGCGCGTCTGCACGGCAGCGGCCGAGGCATTGCCGGAGGACATCGGCAAGCGCTGGCGCGCCCACTTCGGCGTCGACGTTCTCGATGGCATCGGCTCGACCGAGATGCTGCACATCTTCATGTCCAACCGTCCCGGCGATGTCGAGTACGGTACCACCGGCAGAGCGGTGCCGGGCTATGACATACGCCTCGTCGATGATGAGGGCCGCCCGGTGAAGCAAGGCGACACCGGCGAGCTGCAGGTACGTGGGCCGAGCGCGGCCATCATGTACTGGAACAACCGCGAACGTTCGCGCAAGACCTTTCAGGGGGCATGGACCCTGACCGGCGACAAATACGTTCGACGCGATGATGGCCGCTACGTTCATGCCGGCCGCAACGACGACATGCTGAAAGTGGGCGGGCTTTACGTCTCACCAGTCGAGGTCGAGTCCGCGCTCATCTCACACTTGGCTGTGCTCGAAGCCGCGGTGGTGGGCAAAGAGGACGATGAGCACCTCACCAAGCCGCTTGCCTTCGTCGTGCTCAAGGCCGCCCAAACGGCCTCGCCGCAGCTCGCGGAGGAATTAAAGCAGCACGTGAAATCGCGACTCGCCATGTACAAGTACCCGCGCTGGGTCGAGTTCATAAGCGAGCTGCCCAAGACCGCGACCGGCAAGATCCAGCGCTACAAGCTGCGCGCCATGGCCAAGGACACAAAGTCTGCGACGGGCCCGGATCCAGCCGCAGTGGGGCTCGCCTCCCAGCCGGCCGCCAGCATGGGGCCTGAGGCGGGGACGGTCCAGAAGACGACCTCGTTCTGGAGGGGCTTCCTGCCGTTCTCACGTGGTCGTGACTGATGCACCCTGACATCACCGTGCATGGCCGCCGAATCGAATCTACTTGGTGCGGTCCGCGCCCCGACCTGGCCCCTACCCTGGTGCTCCTGCACGAAGGGTTGGGCTGTCTTGGCATGTGGCGGGACCTTCCTGCAAGGCTAGCCGAGCGCTCCGGATACGGCGTGCTCGCCTACTCACGACCGGGCTACGGCAAGTCGGACCCAGTGCCGTTGCCCCGTTCGCTGAGCTACATGCATGAGGAAGCATTCGATGTGCTTCCAGCCGTGCTGGATCAAGCGGGCGTCGGAAAGGCCATTCTGGTCGGCCACAGCGACGGCGCCTCCATCGCCGCAATCTATGCGGGGGGACGGCAGGACTTCCGGGTGCGTGGGCTCGCCCTGATGGCCCCCCACTTCTTCGTCGAGGATCTATCGATCAGGAGCATCGCCGCCGCCAGGGAGGCCTACCAGAACGGTGATCTGCGCGCCCGTCTCGCCCGCTATCACGGGGACAATGTCGACGTCGCCTTCCGAGGCTGGAATGATGCGTGGCTTCACCCGGGTTTCCGCGAATGGCGCATTGACGAGTATCTTTCCCACATTCGCGTGCCGATCCTGATCATCCAGGGCGTGGACGACCGGTATGGCACGCTTGAGCAGGTTCGGCTCGCCGAAGGCGAGGCGTACTGCCCGGTCGAAACGCTGATCCTCGAGCGATGTGGGCACTCGCCGCATCTTGACCACCCGCAGCCGACCGTCGACGCGATTGCCGAGTTCAGCCGCCACATCCTGGCAGTCCACGAAGGGCTGGCGCCCGCCGCCTAGCATCCATCACAGCCCATGGGTGGATCCTCCAGTTGCTTTCGCGGCTCTCGCCGGGCGGCCGTATGCTGTGGAGATGCCGAGTCCGTGCCGCTCCCTGACGGGATGCGAGCAAGGAGTGCGTTCAAGACCTGCTTCTCCGTCTTGCCGCTGGTCGACACGGTAACATTGGCCTTGGCATACAGCGGCGTGCGGCTCTCCAGGATGGCCTTGAGATCGTCCATCGCCTGCGGCGCGTCCGCCATTGGCCGCAAATCGCCTTGCCTCAGAACGCGGCTCATGTGTTCCTCCGGCGTGGCGCGCAGCCAGACCACGAAGCAGGTCGACAATAAGAAATCGTACGTCTCGGGCTCGGTCACTAGGCTGCCGCCGGCGGCGATCACCACCCTGTCGAAGCGCTTCACGATGGTCTCGAGGCATTGTCGCTCGAGCCGCCGGAACATGACTTGCCCGTGGGTGGCGAAGATCTCGGACAGCTCCATACCGCTGGCACGCTCAATCTCGCGATCAAGCTCCACGAAGGGCACATCGAGCGCTTGGGCAGCGAGCTGCCCGAGCGTGGTCTTCCCGGCACCCCGCAACCCGACGAGCGCAATACGACCCTCAGCGCACGTGCCGGCGCGCCCAAATCGCTGCGCGATAAGCTGGCGCGCCTCACCGAGCTCCGTCGGCCCCAGGCGCTCTAGTTGAAGTATGGCGAGCGTCAGGTCGATCGGCCGCTCCGGACGGTCGCTCACGAGCGCGGCCACCTCAATGCTCAGTGCCTCCGCGATCTGACGCAGCACCAGGAGAGAGGCGTTCCCTGTGCCGCGCTCAAGCTCCGCCAGATACCGCTCGGAGACGCCTGAAGCCTTGGACAACGTCTTGCGTGACATTCCGCGACGTGCCCGCCCCAGCCGGACTCTCTCCCCCACACCCTTCAGATAGGCCTCAGCGGCCGGAGTCGCATTGCGCTTTGCCTCTGGACTGCTTTCGTGGGGGCTTGTCATGGATCTCTTGGTTCGGCCTGGAGCGCTGCAGGATATTGCATAGATGGCACCTCCTCAATTTCTGCCCACAACAGACTATTCCAAGCCCTAGTGACTTGCACTATTATGCATTATTGACTATGCAGTAGGCATAAAAATGCATACCAGGCAGCTAGGGAGGTGCCGGGACCATGCCGGCGCGTATCGATTTTCAGACCGACCCATCCCGCTACCGCCACTGGAAGCTCGGCTTGGACGGTGAGATCGCGCAGCTGATCATGGATGTCGATGAAAGCGGCGGGCTGTTCCCCGGCTACCAGCTCAAGCTCAACTCGTACGATCTGGGCGTCGACATCGAGCTCAACGACGCCGTGCAACGCCTGAGGTTCGAGCACCCCGAGGTCAAGGTGGTGGTGCTGCGCTCCGGCAAGGACCGTGTTTTCTCTGCCGGCGCCAACATCCGCATGCTGGCTGCCGCCTCTCATGCCCACAAGGTCAACTTCTGCAAGTTCACCAACGAGACGCGCAATGCCATGGAGGATGCGAGTGAGG
>JBIOVC010000058.1:0-2564 GCA_044867545.1 Hyphomicrobiaceae bacterium
GCCGAGCGAGGGAAGCAGCACGATCAGTGGGCCGCTTCCTTGAACGAGAGCCTCGAGCCGGACATCGTCCCGCTCGAGGACCTTGCGTTCCATGCTGCTTGGCCGAGGAGCCTTCATTAATCCTGCTACCTCGGCCGCGGCAACCCAACCCGCGTCAGCGGACGGTCTTGGCGCCCACTGACTTCAGCTGGTTGCGGATCTCGCCTTCGTACTTGGAGAGAAAGTCCTTGGTTCCCTTCGACTTCTCGAAGGACGGCTCCAGGAAGTTCTCCTGCACGTACTTCTTCCACTCGCCGGTCTTGGACGCCTTCTCGAGCAGGTTCTCATAGAAGGCCAAGGCGTCTTTCGGCAGGTTGGGCGGCGCTACGATACCCCTCGCCTGCGGGACATTGGGGATCTTGAAGCCGGCCTCCTGCACAGTCGGAACGTCCTTGAACTCGGGCAGCCGCTTCTCCGCGACCTGCGCCAGCACCCGCAGCTTGCCGCTCTTGAGCTGAGCCAACGCCTCGCCCGGATCGATGATCATCAGCTGGACGTGGCCGCCGAGCAGGGCTGCGAGCCGCTCGCCACCCGAGGGAAAGGAGATGAACGCCCAGTCAGCGCCGGTGTCCTTCATGATCATCTGGCGGATGATGTTGTCGCGCGAGGTGATCGACCCGCCGGACTGCTTCATTGTGCCCGGCTTCGCCTTCGCGGCGGCAACGAAGTCCTTAAGCGTCTTGTAGGGCGAATCGCCGTTGGTGACGATCAGTCCCGGCTCCCTCACCATCAGCGATACCGGCGTCAAATCGACGAGCCGGACTTTGTCGGCCTCCTGTACCAGCGGGCCGGCAAGCCAGACGTTGGTGAACACCGCGATGGTACTAGAATCGCCGGCCTTGCTCGCCATGTACGCCGAAGCGGTCGCGCTGCCGCCGCCGGGCTTGTTGACGACCTGAATGCGCGCGGGTGAGAGCTTCTCTTTCTCAATGACCGAGACGAGCGCGCGGCCGAAGACGTCGTTACCCGAACCAGGGCCGCCGTGCACAACGAGCTCGATGTTGCCGGTCGGCTTGAACTGTGCCAGCGCCGCATTGGGCGCCACCATCGCCCAGGCAAGCGCGAGCCCGATGTAGAAGGGTCGTCCGAACATATTGTTTCCTCCAAAGACCTCCCACGATGCGTCTTGTTTCCGGCCGTGGGTCCGGCTGCCGTTCCGGCAGGGCGGTACTTTATCCAAGCAGGGTAGGTGCGCAATAGCGGTTGTTCGGCCGGCGCTGCTTTGGTCAGGACCGACAGGCAGATATGCTGTTTATTTGGGCGCGCAGGCGAAGGGACGCGGCGTGCTCCGACCTGCACGGACGATCTCGCCTGCTCGCAACCGCACAATGCAGGCGACGGCGCCTGTGCAAGTGCCTGTTGCAGGAACAGCGGTGCAGGCTAGTGTGATGATCGAGAAGTCCGCTACATCGGGGCGAGCCAGGTTCGTGAGCGGACTTCTCGATCTGAATCACACTAGAGCCTTGATTGTTGCTGGTGTCCTTCAGATCGCGAAATTCGTTCCGAGCTCGCCGCACGGTCAGACGAATTCCGCGATCAGGACACCAGTGTAAACCAAAACATCAGGGAGACGCCGATGGGCCGAACGCTGTTCGACAAGATCTGGGACGCGCATCGCGTCGGCACACGCGCCGACGGACGCGACCTGATCTACATGGATCGCCACGTCCTGCACGAGTTGCATGCGCCGCACGCATTCGAATGCCTGCAGAAGGCCGGGCGCGGCGTACGGCGGCCCGACCTTACGTTCTCGATGCAGGATCACACGATCGCGACGCGCCCCGGCCGCGACGACACAACCAATCCCGACGGCACCGCATTCCTACGCGCGATGCGGGAAGGCAGCCGGCGGAACGGCATCCGCATCTTCGACGTCGACGATCCCGAGCAGGGCATCTGTCACGTTGTGGCCCCGGAGCTCGGCATGGTGCTGCCGGGCGCCACGCACGCTGTGCCCGACAGCCATGCCTGCACGGTCGGCGGCCTCGGTGCGGTCGGATACGGATGCGGGACCACCGAGCTCGAGCATGTGCTCGCTACGCAGGTGATGGCGCTGAAGCGGCCGAAAGGGATGCGCATCCGGCTCGAGGGCAAGCTCGCGCCGCACGTAACGGCGAAGGACGTTGCGCTCCGCATCATCGCGAGCCTCGGCGTCGCGGGAGGGCGAGGCTACGCCGTCGAATATGCCGGCGCGGTGGCGCGCAGCCTGCCGATCGAAGCCCGGCTCACACTCTGCAATCTGACAATCGAGATGGGCTCGCGGACGGGCCTCGTCGCGCCGGACGAGACCACGTTCCAATGGCTCGCCGGACGGCCATGGGCGCCGCAAGGCCGGCAATGGGATGCGGCGCTCGCCCATTGGCGCACGCTCAGAAGCGACGATGATGCAGTGTTCGATACCGATGTGGAAATCGACTGCAGCGTGCTCGAGCCGCAGATCACCTGGGGCACGGACCCGAGCCAGGTGATCGGCGTCGGCGAGCGCGTTCCCGACCCGCAGCGCTCGGATGCCGGCCGACGGCCCG
>JBIOVC010000059.1:0-3443 GCA_044867545.1 Hyphomicrobiaceae bacterium
CACCTGGGGGATTTGAGCGGCAAGACGGCGCTCGACTGGGGATGCGGCTGGGGCCGGCTGACACGCACATTCGCTGCCGCCAACACGTTCGGCGAGCTGTGGGGTGCCGACATCGATCGCGACAACCTGGCCTGGGCCAGCGCCAACATACCGGCTGCGCGCTTCGTGCCGGTGCCTCTCTATCCGCCGACCGAGTTGCCGGCCGAGACGTTCGACCTGGTCTACGCCCTCTCGGTCATGACCCATCTGACGCGCGACGCGCAGGAGAAGTGGCTCGCGGAGGTGCATCGCGTGCTGCGTCCGGGGGGGATCGCCATCCTGACGTTCCACGGACCCACGGCGCTGGCATTCGCCTCCGCGTTCCTCAGCGAGCGCACCGTCGCCAACTTCAGGCGCAACGGCTTCGACGACGGCATGGAGTGCGACCAGCTCGATTCCGTGATCGGCGCCGGATACTACAAGAACACCTTCCAGACCCATCAGGATGTGCGGCGGCACTGGGGCCGTCAGCTCGAGGTCGCGCATCTGTGCGAATGCGGCGTCGGGCTGCAGGACGTGGCCGTGCTGCTCAAGCGGTAGGTTCGCACAGCACGTGCGGGAGCGGCCAGGACGGGGATTGGCCGGGCTGTGGACGGGAGCATTTTCAGGGGAGAGCGGGAAATGGTGTGGGCTGTCAGCAAGAGCGAGAGGGCAGCAGACGATGAGCTGGCCGGCCTGAAGGTCGCGCTCGATGCCTTCGAGTCGATCCTCCAGGAGCCGGAGCTCGGTCACCCAGAGTCGCGCGCCGAGCTCACGTCCCTGCAGGCGACGATCGCATCCTGCCGGGAGCACCTGCGGGATCGTCAGAGGAGGCCTGCACCGCGCAACGATGAGATGGCGTCCATCCTCGATCGCCTGACGGAGCTGCGCGACGAGAACCTCCAGCTCCTGGGCCGGATCGACCGGCTTCAGCACGAGGCAACGCAACGAGCGCTGTCCTTGGCGGAGATCTATGGTTCGACCTCATGGCGCTTGACCGCGCCGTTCCGATGGGTCGGCCGGTACGCGCGTAAGCCGGTCGTGGGCCTCCACAAGCTGCTCAGCGTCTCGCGCCTCGCTCTTCGCAACCGGTCGGCGGTGCCGTTGCGGGAGGCGCGGGTTGCCCGCGCCCTGATGAGGTCAGGCCTCTTCGATCCCGAGTGGTATCTGCGGGCAAACCCGGATGTGGTCGCTGCGGGTGCCGATCCCGTCCGCCACTTCCTGCTGCATGGCGCCGCGGAAGGCCGCAAGCCCAACCCGGCCTTCGACCCTCGTCGCCATCGACTGCCTACCGAGCTCCTGAGCTGCACGCAGATACAGCCTCGGCCGACGCTCCTCGCTCTCGCAGGACCGCAAGGGGACAGGCGGTCGGCATGGCACCGCCTGTTGGGGCCGCGGAGCAAACTGCAGCGCACGGGGCAGGTGCTTCCTGCAGCGCCGGACGCCGAGTCCAACGCGCTGCGGGAGACCCTGCGGGAAAACCGGCGGCGGGATCATGAGTTCATGCCCCTGGCGCCGCCGACGCAGATAAGCCCGGCGGTGCGCTGCATCGCCTTCTATCTGCCGCAGTTTCATCCGACGCGCGAGAACGATGAATGGTGGGGTGCCGGGTTCACCGATTGGGCCAATGTGAGCAAGGCTCTGCCTGTGTTCAGGGGCCACTATCAGCCGCACGCGCCCAGCGAGCTGGCCTACTACGACCTTCGCCTCAGGGACGTCCAGCGCCGGCAGGCGGAGCTGGCACGCCGGCATGGCGTTCACGGCTTCTGCTACTACTACTACTGGTTCAACGGCCGGCGGCTGCTCGATGCGCCGCTCCAGAGCATGCTGGCCGATCCCGGCAACGACCTCCCGTTCTGTCTCTGCTGGGCCAACGAGAACTGGACACGGCGATGGGACGGCCTTGAGCATGAGGTCCTGATCGGGCAATCGCATTCGGCCGAGGACGACATTGCTTTCATCGCCGGGCTTGCGCCCTACCTGCGGGATGCCCGCTACATTCGCGTCGACGGCCGGCCGCTGGTCATCGTCTACCGACCGAGCCTGCTGCCCGATCCCGCCGCCACGGCGCAGCGGTGGCGCCGATACTGCCGCGAGGAGGGAATCGGCGAGATCTATCTCGTCGGCACACAGGCGGTGGAATGGCTCGACCCCAGGAGCATCGGCTTCGATGCGGCCATCGAGTTCTCGCCCAACATGCTGCCCACACGCGGCATGCGGCACGAGGTCGAGCTGATCGAGCCGGCATTCACCGGCAATATCTTCGACTACCGTGCCCTGGTCGAGAGGAGCTACCAGCATCAACCGCCCGAGTTTCCCCTGTTCCGGTCGGTATGTCCCGGCTGGGACAATACCGCCCGCCGCGCGGGGCGCGGGACCGTCTTTGCGCGCTCCTCGCCCGCGGCGTACCAGGAGTGGCTTGAGCAGGTCTGCGCCTACACCGAGCGCCACTTCGACGTCGATGCCCGCCTGGTCTTCATCAACGCCTGGAACGAATGGGCGGAGGGCGCCTATCTCGAGCCTAGCCATCGCCACGGCTATGCCTATCTGAATGCCACGGCCAAGGCGCTGCAGAGCACCGGCAGCTCGCGCCGCCTGCGCGCGCCTGTGCCCAGGATCGCCGTCATCGCGCATGTCTTCTACGACGACCTCTGGCCGGAGATCGCCAGCCACCTGCGACGATGGGAGGTCGATTTCCGCCTGTACGTGACGACGACGGAGGAACGGCTCGACCGGGTCGCCCGGTTCGTCAAGGATGTCTATCCCGAGGCGACCGTTGTCAGCGCCCCCAATCGCGGCCGGGACATCGCCCCGTTCCTGTGGCAGGCCCGGGCGGCCGTCGATGCCGGTGCCGAGCTGATCTGCAAGGTGCACACCAAGCGATCGCCGCACCGCTCCGACGGAGAGCAGTGGAGAAAGGATCTCTATGCCAAGCTCCTCGGCGGCCAGTATCCCGTGCGCTCCGTTGTGCAGGCCTTCGCTCGGAATGCGGCCTTGGGCCTGCTGACCGCAGAAGGACATGTCGTGTCGGGCGCCTTCTATCGGGGCGCCAACGAGGCGCGCGTGATGGGCCTCGCAGCCCGCCTCGGCTACCACGGCGATCCGGCGCCGTTCGTCTTCCCGGCCGGCTCCATGTTCTGGGCGCGCAGCGATGCCTTGCGGCCGATGCTGGATCTCGGCCTTGCGCCGGACGACTTCGAGGAGGAGGCGCGACAGCTCGACGGCACGCTGGCGCATGCCTTGGAGCGCATGTTTCCCATATCGGCCAAGCTGGGCGGCTACCGCCTCGCCGACACTCGCATCCTGCATCCGGGCTGCCTGGCGGGACGGCAGCTCAGATCCGATGCCGAGCTCGCCATCTTCACGGACGCCGAACGGGAGTACCGGTATGCGCACGAGCCATGATCGTTCGATCCTGGTGGCGC
>JBIOVC010000060.1:0-2435 GCA_044867545.1 Hyphomicrobiaceae bacterium
CGGCTCGTCAAGCAGTGGACACGCCTGGTGTCGGGAATGGAAGCGGCGATGAAGACAGACAATGGCAAGCGCTACTCACGTTATGACGGCGAATTCCATCAGATCCTGTTCTCACTGTCGGCCAATCCGTACCTGGCGCTGGCCAGCCAATCTTTCGCAGCCAAGATAGCGGCGGTCCGCAATCGGCTCGGCGCACATCCCGAGCATATGAAGCACTCCTACGAGCAGCATGCAGAGCTGCTCCGGCTCGTGAGGGACGGTGATTTCAAGTCGGCTGCCAAGCTGCTGGAGACGCATATCCGCTTCAAAGGCGAGTCGTTCTGGGCCGCGGCGGACAAGATCGAAGAGGAGACGGCGGCGGCACGCGGTCAGCGTTCGCAGACGAGCCGCATTGCCTTGTGAGCTTCAACCATCGTCGTGAAGGAGCGCCCGTCTCGTGACCACGCATCCCACAAAGGCTCTGGCCGAGTTCTTCTCCGGATTGAGGTACGAGTCGATCCCGGCGGCCACCCGCGACTATGTCGTCGACATCATCCTCGATACGATCGCCAGCGCGGTTGCCGGGCGACACGGCGATGAGACCGCGCAGATAGAGGCGCTCGCTGCGGCGCTGGGCGGTCCGCGCAATTCCACGGTGCTTGCCGGAGCGAAGAACTCGCTAGCAGGAGCGACGCTCGTCAACGGCTATCAGGTCACCGCGGTGACGGTCTGTGATATCCACCGGCCGACGCTTTGCCATGTCACGCCCGAGGTCGTGCCGCCGGCGCTCGCGATCGCCGAGCAGCGGGGACTGAGCGGGCGAGACTTTGTGGTCGCGGTTGCGGCGGGCCTCGAGACGGTGGTTCGCGTGGGAGCCGGCATGCGCTATCCCAAGATGCGCGCACGCGGCTGGCATTCGCCGGGTGTGATCGGACCATTCGGCGGGGCCAGCGCCGTCGGTCTGCTGCTGGGGCTGGACAAAGCGCGGTTCCAGAATGCGTTGTCGCTCGCCGGCACGCAGTCGGCCGGGACATTTGCCCACTGGGGCACGCCGACCATCAAGTTCCATCAGTCGCGCGGCGCGCTCTCGGGACTCCTCGCCGCTCTGCTGGCCGAGACCGGCTTCAAGGCCGGCCCCGAGATCCTGACCGCCAAGCACGGCGGACTGTTCAACCTCTATTCCGACGGCGGCGACGCGGCCGCGGCCGTTGCCGGCCTCGGCGACAACTGGCTGCTCGAGACCATCTCGCTCAGGCTGTGGCCGGCGGCGAGCTCCATCCAGTCCGTCATCACGGCGATGCTCGCCCTGATCGACAAGCACGATCTGCGTCCGGACGACGTCAAACAGATCGATGTCGGGCTCTCCAAGACCGTGTACGACATGCACGGGACCCTGCCGTGGGACAACAAATTCCGCGCCCTCCTCTCGACGCCCTACGTCACGGGCGTCGTGCTGCATGACCGGCGCTGCTGGTTTGAGCAATTCGCGCCGGAGCGACTGAAGGACCCGAAGCTCAACGCCTTCATTCGCGAGCGCATCAAGGTCGCGATCGACAGCTCAGTCGAAGGCACTGGCGCAGTGGTGACCGTCACCACTACCGGCGGCGAGCGACTGATCGACCGGCGCGCCTTTCCGCGCGGCGATGCAGCGGATCGTCTGAGCCGCGCCGAGATCATCGCCAAGTTTCGCGAGTCCGCCGACGGCCTGCTCGAGAAGAGCAAGACCGAGCGGGCGATCGAGATGATCGTCGGCCTGGCCGACCTCCGCAATGTGGCGGACCTCTGCGCCACGCTTTCCGCATCGCCCGTCGCACGGAGCTGAAAGAGATGACCCAGGAACCGAACACGACTGAGAAATTGGCGCGGTTCGCGGTTGATCTCACCTACGAGGATCTGCCGACACCCGTGCGGAATCACGCGCGTAACCTCCTGATCGACAGCATCGGCTGCGCGCTTGCCGCCGATTTCGGCGACGAGACTCCGATCTATGCCGATTTCGCGCGCGCAGCGGGGGGAGCTGGCACGTCCACCGTTATCGGATCGAGCGATGGCCTGTCCCTGCTCGGCGCGACCCTGCTCAACGGCTATCAGATCACGGCCGCGACGGTGTGCGATACCTATGTTCCGGCGCACGTGCATATCACGCCCGAGATCGTACCGCCGTCGCTCGCCGTCGCCGAGCGCGACGGCGTTGATGGCCGAGCCCTCCTGACGGCTATCGCGGTCGGAGCCGAAGTCGCTGTCAGGGCAGCGGCCGGGATCAACTATGGCGTTGCCGGACCGCGCGGCTGGCACATGCCGGGGATCGTCGGACCGTTGGGCGCCGCTGCAGCGGTGGGCCGGCTGCTCGGGCTGTCCGCCTTGAAGATGCGCAACGCCTTGGGGCTCGCCGGAAGCCAGGCTGCCGGAACCTGGGCGTCGTGGGGAACACCCACCGTCAAGTTTCATCAGTCGCG
>JBIOVC010000061.1:0-3346 GCA_044867545.1 Hyphomicrobiaceae bacterium
CACGCGAAAGGCCTGAGACCAATTGGTAAGGACCTTGTAGACCATCGCCGACCGAAACTTCACCGAGCCGTCGACTAGGTAGGGCCGGTAATTTTTCTGTGCCCGGATGATGGAGTACCCCTCCACCTCCCAGCTATTGTTGCTAAAATCATTGAAGCAAAACTGTACCACCACAACGTCGGGCCTGACGGCAGTAACATATCTGCGCGTGAGCATCAGCTCTTGCAGAGTTCCATATCCCGAAGCGCCTGCCGCGAACACCTCGACCGCGAGCTTTTTCTTCACGATCCCAAAATATGCGTCATCGTTCGAAGTATTCGGGTCGCCAGTGAACGAGTCGCCGACGAAAAGCACCTTGGGTCTCGCCGCACCCGTATCTCCCCATTCACGAAAACCATGCTCGTTGGTCCGATAAACAACCGGATATTTTCCATCTTTATCCTCACCTGTGAGGACAGCTGAAATATTCGGCGCTGGAACCCAACCGATCTCGGGGTCCGGAATGTTGAATGGTACACCTCCGCCTGGTGCGCGGATCCGATACCACAATTCAAGCGTGCCCAGGCCGGCTGCGATCAGGGCCAAATTGATCGCAATGATTTTGAGAATTCGCATCTCTTCTGTAACGCGGCCGTCTGAAAAGGCGACGAGCCCTGCCGCAAATGCGCTCGGCTCACGCGCTTCCCCGACCGCCCTTCACGCACCCGCGAGCGCGTCCAGCGCCCGTGTTCTGCTCACTTGCTGTCGAATGTAGCAGACGCCAGCAAGGGGTAAAGGTGGAGGCCGACCGTAAGCGCTGCCCTGGCCACACGTAGCATTGCCCTGGCGGATCGCTGATCCTTCGGTGCCATGCGGCTGGATCGTGACGACCATAGTGACGTCGATAGTGATATCTGCAAACCCCATCGGCCACGACGGGTGGAGGTGCTGAGTGGCCCCGAGCGGCGACGCAAGTGGCCGGACGCGCGCAAGATCGCCATCGTCGCTGAGACATTGGAGCCGGGGATCGTCGTCTCAGACGTGGCCCGACGGCACGACCTCAGCCCTTCTCAGCTTTTCGGGTGGCTGAAGCAGTTCCGGAACGAAGCGCAGGCCCTCCTTGATGCGACGTGCCCTCCCGAGCGGCCGGTATTCGCGCCGGCTGTGGTCGATACGACGCCAGTTGCGCCGCACGCGCTGCCGGCTCTGCTGCCCTCGGTCGAGCCCGCTGTGATCGAGGTCAGCGTCGGCGAGGCCACGGTTCGCATCCGCGGCGCAGTCGACGCGAGAACACTTGCCGCTGTGCTGAAGGCCCTGAAGGTGCTCAAGTGATCATGCCCCCGACCGGCGTTCGTGTGCTGATCGCTACGAAGCCCGTCGATTTCCGCAAGGGCATGGATGGGCTTGCCGCCTACGTCGAGCAGGAGCTCCAGGCCGACCCGTTCTCGGGAATCATCTACGTGTTCCGGGCCAAGCGGGCGGACAAGGTCAAACTGCTGTTCTGGGATGGCACCGGCGTCTGCCTCCTCATCAAGCGGCTCGAAGGCGCCAAGTTCCGCTGGCCGGCAATCCAGGACGGCGTGATGCGTCTGTCGCCGGCGCAGCTCTCCGCGCTTCTGGAGGGCCTTGACTGGGTGCGGGTGCACATGCGCCGCGTGCGAGCGCCGCAAGCAACGCAATGATCCTGGTGACAGGTTGACTCAGCGTCCGGATGTCCACTGACGCCGGCGGGCGCGTCGGACATGCTGCTCGGCATGACAGATTCGATCAACGATCTGCCCGACGACATCGAGCAACTGAAGGCGATGCTGCTCGCCGAGCGTAGCGAGAAGGCCCGGCTCGCCAGTCACAACGAGCGCCTGCTGCACATGCTGCGTCAGCTCCGCCGCAATCACTTCGGGCGCAAGTCCGAGCGCTTGAGCGACGACCAGCTCAATCTCGGGCTTGAGGACCTGGAGACCGCGATCGCCTCCGGCGAAGCCGGTGTGGAGAAGGCCGACGCGACGCTGGCAGCGTCGCGCACGCGGCAGCGACGTGTCAATCGCGGCCACCTGCCCGCGCATCTGCCGCGCGAGGAGATCGTCATCGAGCCGCAAGCCAAGAGCTGCCCCTGTTGCGGTGGGGATTTGCACGTCATCGGTGAGGATCGCTCGGAGCGGCTCGACAAGATCCCAGCGAAGTACCGGGTGATCGTGACACGGCGGCCAAAGTATGCCTGCCGAACCTGCGAGCGAACTGGCGCCGATGACACGGCCGGCATCATCCAGGCGCCGGCTCCGCCCCGGCTGATCGAGGGCGGCCTGCCGACGGAGGCCTTGGTCGCCGACATCGTGGTCTCGAAGTACGCCTGGCACCTGCCCCTGTATCGACAGGCGCAAATGATGGCCGCCGAGGGGATCGCTATCGATCGCTCGACGCTGGCGCACTGGGTGGGCTTTGCGGCCTTCGAGCTGATGCCCGTCTACGATCGGCTCGTTGCTAACCTGAAGTCGTCGAGCAAGCTCTTCGCCGACGAGACGCGTTGCCCGGTGCTGGACCCCGGGCGTGGTCGCACCAAAACCGGCTATCTATGGGCGCTGGCACGCGATGACCGGCCCTGGGGCGGCACCGATCCGCCGGCGGTCGCCTACACGTATGCACCCGGCCGCGGCGTCGAGCATGCGCTGCGCAATCTCGTCGGCTTCTCGGGCACCCTGCAGGTCGACGGCTACGTGGCCTACAAGCAGCTGACCGACGCCAAGCGCGAGGGCGGGCCGCTGCTGCTCGCGCACTGTTGGAGCCACTTCCGCCGTCTGTTCTACGACATCGCCAAGGGTGGCAACGCGCCGATTGCCACCGAGGTGCTCGTTCGCATCGCGGCACTCTACGCCATCGAGGACGAGATCCGCGGCGGGAGCCCAGACGAGCGGAGGGCCATCAGGCAAGCCCGATCGAAGCCGCTGGTCGACAAGCTCGAGACCTGGCTCAAGGAGCAACTCGCCCGCGTCTCGAAAGGCTCGGAGCTCGCCAAGGAGATCCGCTATGGCCTGAACCACTGGACAGGCCTGTGCCGCTTCCTCGACGACGGCCGCATCGAGATCGACTCCAACACCGTCGAGCGTTCAATGCGACCGATCGCGTTGAGCAGGAAAAATGCGCTCTTCGCCGGCAGCGACGAGGGCGCGCACAACTGGGCCGCCGTCGCTTCGCTGATCGAGACCTGTAAGCTCAATGCTGTGAACCCGCACGCCTGGCTCGCCGACACTCTGACGAAACTCGTCAACCGCTGGCCGGCCTCCCGCATCGACGAGCTGATGCCTTGGACCTACGCCAAGATCGCGCCCGCCATTGCCTGAACGGTCAACGTGCCAACAGAGCACCGCTTACG
>JBIOVC010000062.1:0-4222 GCA_044867545.1 Hyphomicrobiaceae bacterium
TCCTTGCCCTTGGAGTGCCACGTATTGTGCCGCACCTCGCCCTGCGACCAGGACACCAGCTCGAAGGCGCTGCCCGCGGGATGACCTCCCTTGTTCACGAGATCCTCTTGCGGCACGACATGGCAGCCATAGCAGTTCTTCGCCAGCTGATAGACCGAGGATGGCCTGATCATCCCCTTGGATTCGGAGAGCTTCAAGCGCGCCTCCGCTTCGGCCTTGCTCTCGGTCTTCTCGGTCTTGCCGCTGAACTGGCTGTGGATCTTGATCCAGTCCTCGCCGGCGCCGTGGCACGACTCGCAGGAGATGCCGGCGATCGGCTGGCTCCTGTTCTCCTTCTGTTGCATTGTGTAGTGGCAAGTCAGGCACAAACTCTCCGATCTGATGCGCTTGACGCCCAGTTTCTCCGCAATTTCGTCCGCTTCCTTCCGGCGCGGCATGTCGCGAAAGGTCTTGAAATGATGCGAGCCCTTCCATGCCTCGGCCTCCTGCTTGTGGCATTCGGCGCAGGCATTCGGGCCGACGGTCTTGGCCGGATCGGACGCAACCGTGCCGTCCGCGGCAAAGCCGAAGATCATCAGCAAGCCGCAGAGACAAAGCGCGAGGGGCCGGAGAGAGACCTTGGGCCCGAACCCGATCGACCGAAGGCTATACGCGCTGAGGACGATAATGACTTCTCCCCCTTGCTTCAGCCACCCCATACGCCCGCATCGGCTGCTCCCGCCGGCTCCGGGGGCGATCGAGAACGACGCCGCCCATCTGCCGGCTGGTGACAGAGAGCCATCCCATGGCGCGGGTCAGAACGCTTTTCTCGACCGTGTCGTCGGCGGTCGGCAGGAACGGATCTGCATAGCAGGCTGCGCCGAAGCCCGCTGCGATCTTTTTAATCGAATCGACCATACCCGGTGCGCCGCAGGCGAAGAGCACATCGGTCGGCAGCAAGCGCGGCAGATAATCGGTCGGCCGGCCCGGCTTCACCCCCCTGCTCACAGTTCGCAGCGAGCTGCAGACAGGCACGACGAGGACATTGGGGAAAGGGGTCAGCTGCGAGAGAGCCGGGCCCATATAAAGTGACTCGGGGTCGCGGCCGCCGGCGATGATCATCATCCGGCGCCGGGGGTTCTCGCGCAGCGCAGCAACGGCGATCGACCAGATCGGCGCAAAACCGGTGTTGGTGCCGACGAGAATCAGCCGGCCGTCCAGATTAGGCCGGAAGTGCGCCGAGCCGTAGGGTCCTGTCACCTCCACCCGATGGCCCGGCCTGATGCGCTTGCCGAGCAATCGTGTGACGCGCCCGTCCTTCATGCGCCGGACGTGGAACCAGATCGAGCGGCTGTTCGGATTGCCGGTCAACGGATGGGTGATGCTGAAGGGACGGCTCGGATAACCTCTGAAGCGCAACTGCGCATATTGCCCCGCAAGATAGGGCAGCGCGTGGTTCGTCCTGATCCCGACTTCCACCACATCGCGCGACAGGGGGCGCAACGAGCTCAGCACGCCCTCCACCGTGCGGACACCCGACGACTCGCCCCTCTCGATAACCGCATCGCCGACGATCCGGCACTGACAGGCATGGACGACGCCCGGCTCGGAGCCTTCGCCGCCCCCCACTTGGCCGGACACCAGCCGCACGCAGCAGGTGCCGCAGTGGCCGGCACGGCAGTTGTAGGGCAGGTCGATGCCGTTGCTCAGAGCGGCGTCCAGCAGCAAGTCGCCGCGGCGCGCCTGAAAGCTCTGGCCATTGATGGTAATTTGGTGACTTTTTGCCACTGTCTGATCCCGGAAGGCTTCAAGTTCCCCATCTACGACCGGTGCGGGTGACCCGCCGTCGCTGCGCGTCCCGAGATGCTCAGCAAACCAAGCGTCCTCATCGTTCGGCAGTGGAAGCGTCGATTAGTGCTATCGTCCGTCACTTTGCAACCTCCCGATGAGAATCATCTATCCTCCTATGATGGTCAGACCATGACCGTTTGATGGTTGCGGGCATCAAGCGGTGGATCTCCGCCGTCCCTTGCAGAAATCCCGCCACAGATCCGTCAGGTCCGCGCCCCGACATCCATGCCCAATCTCTCCCCCTCGACGACACATCAACGCCACCAGCCTCGCTGACAGCGTCGGCGAGGGCGGTCTCTCGCCCCAACGGGTTGCCCCCTTCGCACCGCGTCGACGCGATCTGTGTCCCGCTGCAAGCCGTGGCCGCTCCGGGGTCAGACCACTCGCGCACGACGCGCGCAAGACGTCGGAACTCAACCTCCAACAACGAGACGAGGGGTCTGACCACGCAACCGCGGCCATGTGCCTCTCGGCGGTCTCCGACTCGGCGGCATTGCTGACGCCGCGCCGGAAACGGTCGCAGCGGGCCTGGACCTTGGGCCATCTCGCCCTCCTTCCAGGCGCCAGCCAA
The DNA here is from genome assembly GCA_044867545.1 of Hyphomicrobiaceae bacterium. GTDB lineage: Bacteria > Pseudomonadota > Alphaproteobacteria > Rhizobiales > Hyphomicrobiaceae > DATLZB01. The sequence goes on from JBIOVC010000062.1 coordinate 2,402, forward strand.
GCGCCGGTCGTCTGCACGTGAAGGACGGATTGCGCCATTCACGTCCCGTCGCAGCAAACGACGGCCGAATTCTGGCAGCACTCGCTCCCCGGTGACAAGAGCCTTGATTCGGGTGCGCACCCGGGGGGAGTGCTGTCTCCCTCGCGCCAAGCCATGGCGCGCGGGCCGCCCGCAAGACAGACCCTCAACACCGACGGCTCGCGAACCAAAAGTCGAAGTGCGCAATACTGTAAGAAGAACGGGGCCATCATGACGCATTCGGACGATTAGGGGTTTTGCGCCGATTAGGCTCAAAACGAACATTGCGGTAAGAAAGATGCCCTTCAATCGCCAAACTTTGACCTCTATCGTGTGGTGACTGGATAACGCGGGAGGGCATCGGGGGATTCGCGGTGCTCCGGGAGTAGGGTGCTTGCACAGGGGGTCGTTGTGTCCGGTCCGCCGCCTTGCACAACACCAGCCTAGTGTCGCCCAGCGCGCAGGGGCCTACCGCCTCACGTGCTGAACTTCAACGGTCCGAGTGAAAGACAGGCAGTCGAGCTGTGCAGCTCGGCCGGAAGGAGGAGCAGTGCGCAAAGCGATGCTTTCCTGCGCTTTCGTAGGCGCCATGATGAGCCACGCAGCATTCCTTATCGGGAATGCTGTTGCCGACTCCGGCGAGGCCGGGCAGACCCAAGCCGTGCAAGCAGAGCCCAGATTGAGGCTCGCCCAGGTGCAGAGTCCGGGAGCGGCCGGAAACACCAATACCGCGCTCGGCGGCGCGCAGAAGGTGTCTGCGGCGGAAGCCGTTGGCCAAGGGGAGGTGACTGTGCTCGCCGCCCAGGCAAAAGCCGAGAAGGGCAAAGAAGCTCCCATCCCCGCGGTCGACCAGGAGACCCTCTCCCTCTATCCCACCGCGGCACAGTGCGGCGAATGCCATAAGCAGATTTACGAGGAGTGGGCTTCCTCGAACCACGCCTATGCGTCGATCTCGCCGATGTTCCACGCCTTCGAGCAGAAGTTCCAGCACCTGACCAAAGGTACGGTCGGCACCTTCTGCGTGCGCTGCCACCAGCAGGTCAGCACCCAGCTCGGCGAGAGCCGCGAGACGCCGCTTTGGGCGATGACCCCGATCTCGCGCGAGGGTGTGACCTGCATCACCTGCCACCGGGTCAAGGAGCAGTACGGCAAAGTCAACGGCGAGCGCCGGGTCGAGCCGGGCAAGATCTACGATCCGGTCTACGGCAGCGGCGAGCAGAGCGTCATCAAAGACATCATCGCCAACAAGGATACCTACTCCGTCAAAACCGGCAACGACGGGCGGGGCATGAGCATCCACAACGGCATGTTCACGAACCCCCAGATCACCACGTCGGAGTTCTGCGTCAGCTGCCATCAGGTGGCCGTCAACCTGGGCATCAAGCTTGAGATCGTGTGGGATCAGTATCGCGCCAGCCCGGCACGAGAAGCAGGCATCACCTGCCAGGACTGCCACATGGGCAAGATCCCCGGCAAGCCCGACGGCTATGCGACTGGGCCGTCTGCCGTGATCGGCGGCAAGGAGATCAACCCGGGACGCAAGCATGCCAATCATCGCTTCATCGGCCCGGGCTATTCGATCGCCCACCCCGGTGTCTTCCCCCACAACGTGAAGGCGCAGGCCTTCTCAGTGAAGGACTGGCTGGAGTTCGACTGGCGCGCCGGCTGGGGCACCACCGAGTTCGAGGACAAGGTCGCGTCCGGCAAGATCAAGGTTAATTTTCCCAAGCGCTGGGCCGATGCGCTCGACCGCGAGGACGCCAGGCAGATTCTCGATGAGAACCTCGCGAAGCTCGACGAGCG
>JBIOVC010000063.1:0-2935 GCA_044867545.1 Hyphomicrobiaceae bacterium
AGCAGGCGCACCATCACAACATCAGCGCCCTGTTCGACAATATCCAGGACCGAATGGGCCGCATCATCCGCTCCGCCGAGGGTCTCTATGACCAGGTGGTGATCGACTGCGCCCCGGGCCTCTCCCAGATCGTCTGGGGCGCGCTCCGCTCGGTCGACCTTGTCGTGATCCCCTACATCCCGGACCGCACTGCGGAGGACAACGTCGGCTGGCTCGCCCGCCGGCTGAAGGAGATTTCGAGCACGCGGTTCCGCACGCTGCCGAACCGCGTCTCCGGACAGGACAGCCGCGCTCAGGGCATCATCACCTCGATCGGTGCGAACTATGCCCCGCTCGGCATCCAGATCCCGGCCGTGCAGTCGCTCGCAACCGCGCTTGATCACCGCGAGCAGCCGGGCACGCTCGCATCGAAGTTCGGCACGGGCACGCAGCACGTGACGGCCCTGACCGACGCCCTGTTGGGCGTCATCAACCAGCCCTATGTGGTGGCGGCCCAATGAGCGAGATCCCGGCACACATCATCCTCAACCGGCTGTTCGCCGCGATCCTGAGCGAGGCCGAGAGGAACGAGGCATTCGCCAGGAAGCTGATCTCGGCGCTGCCCGAATCGGTCGTGGTGAGCTTCGGGCAGCCGAAACCGCGGCCGCGCCGCGCCTTCGACCCGGCCGCCATCCACGCTGTCAATGTGCTGCGCCTGCACGGCGAGCCGGTGCTGCGCGGCAAGCTCGAGCAGGTCAGATCGCTGGAGGACTTGAAGGCGGTCGCCCGGACTTCCGGCCTGGTGCTCGTCGGCAATGCCGCCAAGCCCAAGGCGACGCGCGACGACGTCATCAACGGCATCATCTCCGCCGCCAAGCACTACGACGCCCAGCGCACGACCGCCTCGGCCTAACGGTTGATCAAGGTACTGCTCCTCCCCTGCTGATCGCGGTCTATCTCCCGCGGCGCAATGCGCGCGGCGCCGTAGGTCGGCGCTGAGGCCGGCCCTTCGCCTGCCGAAGCCCGACAGCTCCGCTTGCGTTGTCGGGCTTCGCGTGCGCTCAGCCCGACCTACGTGCTAGAATCCGCGGCAAAGCAAAGGCTCGCCACAAGAACGCAGGCCACGGAGGACGCCATGAAGCTGACAACCGCTCAGATCAGGCAGTTCGACGAGGAAGGCTGGCTCTTCCTCCCCGGCCTCTTCTCCGGCGAGGAGGTCGCCGTCCTTCGCACCGAGGCCGAGGAGATCTACAAGCAGCAGCGCCCGGAGGTCTGGCGCGAGAAATCCGGCGCGCCACGCACCGCCTTCGCCGCTCACACCTACAATGAGGCGTTCGGCCTGCTTGGCCGCCATCCGCGGCTGATCCGGCCCGTCGAGCAGGTGTTCGGCGAAAAGCTCTACATGCATCAGTACAAGATCAACGCGAAGGCCAAATTCGACGGCGACGTCTGGCAGTGGCACCAGGACTACGGCACCTGGGCTCGCGACGACGGCATGCCCGAGCCGCGCGCCATGAACATCTCCGTGTTCCTCGACGAGGTGTTCCCTTTCAACGGCCCGCTGATGCTCATTCCGCGGAGCCACAAGCACGGCGTGCTGAAGGCCGGCCACGACACCCTGACCACCAGCTACCCGCTCTGGACCCTCGACCACGACACCGTCGAGCGGCTCTGCGCCGAGGGCGGCCTCATCGCCCCGACGGGCAAGCCCGGCGGCGTGCTGATGTTCCACGGCAACCTCGTGCATGGTTCGTCCGGCAACATCACCCCCTACTCGCGCAAGATCGTCTACCTGACGCTGTGCGCGGTCTCGAACTACATCCGCAAGCCGACGCGGCCCGAGTGGATCGCCCACCGCGTCTTCACCCCGATCGAGCCTTGCGACGACGGTGCGTTGCTCGAATACGCGCGCCGCTACCGGCACGCCGCCGAGTAGCCCAATGAACCTCTACACCATGCTCCGCCGGCGGGCGGCTGAGGAGAAGCCGATCCGGATCGGCCAGATCGGCGCCGGCAAGTTCGGCACGATGTTTCTCGCCCAGGCGCGGCTGACGCCCGGCCTGCACCTCGCCGGTCTCGCCGATCTGATGCCCGACCGCGCCCGCGAACGGCTGCGGAGCGCTGAGTGGCCGGCTGATCGGATCGATGCCCGCTCCCTCGACGATGCGCTGAAGACCGGCAGGACATTCGTCACCGACGACGCCATGACGCTGATCCGCGATTCCCGCATCGAGGTCGTCATCGAGGCGACCGGCGATCCGCCGACCGGCATTGAGCTGGCGTTGGCCGCGATCGCCAACGGCAAGCACGTCGTCATGGTCAACGTCGAGGCCGACGCACTCGCGGGCCCACTGCTCGCCCGTCGCGCCGCGGAGGCCGGTGTCATCTACAGCCTCGCCTGGGGCGACCAGCCGGCCCTCATCTGCGAGCACGTCGACTGGGCCCGCGCCTCAGGCTTTGCCGTAGTCGCCGCCGGCAAGGGCACGCGCTACCACCCGAGCTACCACCGCTCGAACCCCGATACCGTGTGGGAGATCCTCGACCGCTATTTGAAGATCGAGGACCGCGCGCACATCAATCCGAAGATGTTCAACTCCTTCATCGACGGCTCGAAGTCCGGCATCGAGATGACGGCGGTGTGCAATGCCACCGGGCTCGTGCCACAGCCGGGCGGACTTTCCTTTCCGCCCGCCTCCCGGTTCGAGCTTGCCGACGTCTGCAAGCCGAAGGCCGACGGCGGCACGCTCGACGGCAAGGGCGTCACCGAGGTCGTCTCCTCGCTCGACCGCAACGGTGCCGACGTCCCCCACCACCTGGCGATGGGCACCTACGTGGTGATCGAGAGCGAGAGCCGGTACGCGCGCCAGTGCCTCGCCGAGTACCACTGCCTGACCGACAGCAGCGGCCGCTATGCCGCCCTCTACCGCCCGACCCACATGATCGGGCTCGAGCTCGG
>JBIOVC010000064.1:0-8206 GCA_044867545.1 Hyphomicrobiaceae bacterium
GCCTACGCCAAGATCCGCGACGAGATCATCAAGGACGTGAAGAGCCTCTCGCTCAACAACGCCCGCATCGAGATGCTCGTCGAGCAGCTCTACCGCATCAACCGCAACCTGGTGCAGCTGGAGAGCCGGCTGATGCGGCTCGCCGACAACTACGGCGTGCCCCGCCAGCAGTTCATCGACGAGTACTTCGGCAACGAGCTGGACCAGGGCTGGCTCGACCGCATGGCGAACCTGCCCGGCAAGAACCGCTGGGCGCCGTTCATCCGCAATGACCGCAAGCACATCGAGACGATCCGCGACGAGATCCGCACCCTGGCCGAGGAGACGGGGCTGGAGATCACCGAGTTCCGCCGCATCGTCAAGGCGGTGCAGAAGGGCGAGCGCGAGGCGCGCCAGGCGAAGAAGGAGATGGTGGAGGCCAACCTGCGCCTCGTCATCTCCATCGCCAAGAAGTACACCAACCGCGGCCTGCAGTTCCTGGATCTCATCCAGGAGGGCAACATCGGCCTGATGAAGGCGGTGGACAAGTTCGAGTACCGCCGCGGCTACAAGTTCTCCACCTACGCCACGTGGTGGATCCGGCAGGCCATCACCCGGAGCATCGCCGACCAGGCGCGCACCATCCGCATCCCCGTGCACATGATCGAGACCATCAACAAGATCGTGCGCACGAGCCGGCAGATGCTGCACGAGATCGGCCGCGAGCCGACACCGGAGGAGCTGTCCGAGAAGCTCGCCATGCCGCTGGAGAAGGTGCGCAAGGTGCTCAAGATCGCCAAGGAGCCGATCTCTCTGGAGACGCCCATCGGCGACGAGGAGGACAGCCACCTGGGCGACTTCATCGAGGACCGCAACGCGGTGCTGCCCATCGACGCGGCCATCCAGTCGAACCTGCGCGAGACCACCACGCGCGTGCTGGCGAGCCTCACCCCGCGCGAGGAGCGTGTTCTGCGTATGCGCTTCGGCATCGGCATGAACACCGACCACACGCTGGAGGAGGTGGGCCAGCAGTTCTCGGTCACGCGCGAGCGCATCCGCCAGATCGAGGCCAAGGCACTGCGCAAGCTGAAGCACCCGAGCCGCAGCCGCAAGCTGCGGAGCTTCTTGGATAACTAGCAGTGACCCACATAACAGGTACTGGCATCTACTGGGGGCCGAGCACCTGTTCCGATGACTCGGGAACGCACGGTCATCGGCGTGACGAGGGAGCCGGTGGGTGTTTGACGACAAACGCTCGTTCATCACGCGAGCCTTCCTGCGTGCGGAGTTCGACCTCGACTACCGCGCTTACACGGACGAGCGCGATGCTGAGCTGCTGAAGCGGCTACGGGAGTGGGACGGGCGCCTGGTTCTCAACGAGACGCAGGCGGAAGGGGCGTTCACGCAGACGTTCTTCGTCGACACCTGGGGCTACGGCGAGGCCGGCCGGGCCGCGCCGGAGGATCATACGCTGATCGCCAAGCTTCCTATCCCCGGGGAGGGGGCCGGCGGCGGAGCGGGCGAAGCGGACTTGGCGCTCGGCTGGTTTCGCGGCCGAAGAAACATCATCCCGCAGGTGCTGTGCGAGTTCAAGGACATCCGCTCGAAGCTCGATGCAAAGCAGAGCCGGAAGGGCAGCACGCGCAGCCCCGTCGAGCAGTGCCTCAATTATGTCCGCGGTGCACGACGCGGCCTGTTCGGCAACGAGCCGGTGCAGCCCTGGTGGGGCCTCGTTACCGACATGAACGAGTTCCGCCTCTATTGGTGGGACCGCGCGCCGACGGAGTACATCCGCTTCTTCATACGGCGCGAGGACCTCCTCTCGGGCGAATACGATCTTCTGGCAGATTCGGAGGATGCCCGTTTCGACCGCTACCTGTTCGCCAGGCTGTTCTCCCGCGATACGCTGCTTCCGATGCCGGACGCCCGCTCCTGCTTCGCCTGCTCGAGCGACAATGGGCGCGCGGGCGCAAGCTCGAAGGCGAGTTCTACGACCGCTACAGGGAGGTGCGCGAGAGACTCTACGGCGCTCTCAGGCTGAGCAATCCGAACTTTCCCGGCAGGCCCGGCGAGCTGCTGCGGCTGACGCAGAAGCTGCTCGACCGGTTTATCTTCGCCTTCTTCTGCGAGGACATGGGGCAGCGGATGCTGTTTCCACCCCAGATGATCCGGGACTTCCTGAGAAGCCGCAGCATGGAGCCGTTCTACGACGAGAACGGGTCGGAGCTGTGGGACTTCTTCAAACGCTTGTTCGGCCTGATGAACAGCGGCGGCACGCTCAGTCGGCTCACGCTGCCGGAGATCAATGGCGGATTGTTCGAGCCCGATCCGCTCATCGACGGCCTGCACATCCCGAACCACGTCTTCGTCAAGGCGGAGCAGGGCGCGAACGAAGCATCCCTGGAGAGAGACCCCCGGACGCTCTTCTACCTTTGCGGTCGCTACAATTACGCGGCGCGCGGCGACGTCAAAGAAAGCCTCAGTCTCTACACGCTCGGCCACATCTTCGAGCAGTCCATCACCGAGCTGGAGTATCGCGAAGGGGAGCTGGAGAACCGAGAGACTGTCGCTAAGCTCTCGAAACGGAAACGCGACGGTGTCTACTACACGCCCGAGCCGGTGGTGAACTATCTCGTCGAGCAGACGCTCGCGCCGTGGTTCGCCGATGCCAAGGCGGCATGCGGCTACCCTCGGCCGGATGAGGGCGCTCCGACGCCCGCCGCGGCCAAAGCGTACGTCGAGCGTTTGAAGGCGATCCGCATCGTCGATCCTGCCTGCGGCTCGGGCGCCTTCCTCATCTCGGCCTTCCGGCGGTTGCTGGCCGAGCGCATCGCCGGCGCACGCGATGTAGAGAGGGCGGGAGGCACGCGCGGCGCCATCGACGAGGCGCCGCTCATCGCCGACATCCTGGGCGACAACATTCACGGCGTGGATATCAACCCGGCGTCCGTCGAGATCGCCAAGCTGGCGTTGTGGCTGCATTCGGCGCGGGCATCCACGCCGCTCTCGTCGCTGGAGCGCACGATCCGCATCGGCAACAGCCTGGTCGGCGACGACTTCTGGTCCGGGAGACAGAGGACCGCCGAAGCCGAGGAGCGCGTGAGGAGTTTCGATTGGCGTACCGCCTTTCCTGAGGTCTGGCGGGCAGGCGGGGACGGCGGCTTCGATATCGTTCTCGGTAATCCGCCCTACGTGAAGCTGCAGAACCTCATGAAAGTGGACCCGGACGTGGTGGCCTATCTGGCTGCGGCGCGCGGCGACGATACGTATAGAAGCACGCAGACCGGCAATCTCGATCTTTACCTGCCATTCATCGAGAAGGGCTTACGGCTTCTCGCGCCGGGCGGTCGTATGGCTTTCATAGCCCCAAGTCTATGGGCGGTGAATCAGTACGGCGAGGGATTGCGCCGCCTCGTGCGCCGCGGCCGGCATCTCGACCGCTGGCTCGATTTCAAGGCCCACCAGGTCTTCGAGGACGTGATCACCTACACGGCGCTGCAGTTCTACACGCGCGAGCCTCAGGAAGCCGTGCGAATCGCGGCGGCGCCAAACGGGGAGATGGCTGACATCGACTGGTCCGAGCCGGACCTCTCCGTACCGTACGACACCTTGCCGGAGAACGCCGAATGGCTGATGGCCACCGGCGCAGAGCGGGCGCTGATCGAGCGACTGGCGCGTGGCTGCCCTCGGCTTGACGATCCGTCACTAACGAGCGGGATCATCGTCGGGATTCAAACCAGCGCTGATCACATCTATCATCTCAAACGGCTCGGGACCGACCGCTACAAGTGCACACCGAAAGGCAAAGGTGCAGCACCCTACGAGGTTGAGATCGAGGACGCAATCATGAAGCCGCTCGTCTCAGGTCCCGAGGCGAAGCGTTACGAGGAACCGGAGACGAGCACCTATCTGCTGTTTCCCTACGAACGCGACGCACGCGGCGTCATGCGTCTCGTACCGGCCGACGACATGGCTCGGCGCTTCCCCCGAGCTTGGGCGCACCTTCGCAAATGGGAGAAGGAGCTGCGTGGGCGGGAAAACGGCAGAATGGACCGGGAGGGGGATTGGTGGGGATACATCTATCAAAAGAACCATGAAAAGCAGGATATTCCAAAGCTAATCGTTGCCCAGACGGTTCCCGAGATGCGCGTTTGTGCTGATTTTCAGGGAACTAAGTACATTAACAACGTTCGGGTCAATGGCATCCTGCCGACGAGAGCGGCCGATGGTTCATTTCTGCTGGGTGTCTTGAATGGACCGGTTGCAGATTTCGTCTTTCGCCGCATCGGCAAGCCGAAGCAGGGCGGTTGGTACGAAGCAAACAAGCAGTTTATCGCGCCCTTGCCCGTCCCGAATGCGTCGGAGAGCGAGCGTGCCGACGTATCGGCGCGTGCGCGGCGGCTTCAGGAGAGATGGACGCAGCGACGCGATCTTCTTCAGCAGGCCGAGGATCGGCTCTCCGTGCTGGCACGGGCGCGCCATCCGGCTCGCTGGCTTTGGCCCGACCTGCCGGACTTGCCGGAAATGACCGAGCGCGCGCCCAGAGTGCTGGGCCATGCCACCAATGAGCGCCGTCGTTGGGCCGAGGAGCGTCTGGACGAGATGGAGGCAGCACGCGTGGAGGCGCTGCAGGCGGCGCTCGACCGCGGCGGCCGGGCCGAGGTGCGCTTCCAGTCGGGCGAGCTTCGGCTCTTCATGGGCGGCATTGCCGTGTTGGGCAAAATCTATCTGGACGATGCTGCCGGCCGCCTCGCCGAAGTCTATTGGCGCTGGCTGCTTCTCAGCGGACCGGCGCGCGAGGCCAAGCGATTCGCGGCCGACCTGCGGTGCCCGCCCGCGCCCTCCGATGCACCCGCGGCCACGCAATTCATCGAGCGTGTCGCCGCCTTGGCCGAGGAGGTCGCGGCGATCGAAGCCGACGAGCGTGACTTGAACGAACTCCTGTACGAGCTGTACGAGCTAACTTTAGAAGAACGGAATCTAGTGGAGAACGGGCATGGGCGTGGCATTGTCGCGACGGCGAGTGGATAGGCTGATGTACACTCGCGAACATGAATCAGCTCCCACTTTTTCGCCCTAAGGCCGGCGAGCCGACACATCGGCCGACGGACACGACCTACATCCGCAAGAGTCTCAACCGCCTCTTGCGCCTCGCTCGGGAAGCCCAAATCATGCCGTGGAGCGAGGGAGAGGCCCAGAGCTGGGAGAAACTGTTTCCCGAGCTAGCAGCCTTGCTTCCGGCAGAAGAAGCAAAAGCATTGATATCAGAATTCAGAATTGAGCTTACCCGCCTACGTTCCACGGCTTGAGTCGATCTTTTCGAACGCGCCGGGCTACGGTAGATCGTTGCTCGATGCCGCCCGCTCCCGCAGCTAATGCCGCTTCGCGGCGTTCCGCCTACTCCCGCTTCAGCACCCCATCCACCAGCCGGCGCGCCCAGCCGGCGGCGTGGAAGTCGCGCTTGAGGGCGACGGGGTCGTAGACGGTGTCGACCCACTCCAGGAGCGGCATCGGCTGGCGCTTGTTGTCCTCCAGGTACGTCTCGAAGAACCGGTCGAGGATGCCGGTGTCGGCCTGGCGGATGTGCCCGTAGCGCAGCGACAGCTCCTTCTTCGCCTCCTCGATCGGCACACCTTCCTGGAAGACCCTGTAGAGCACGCTCATCAGCCCGACGCGGTCGGCGCCGGACTTGCAGTGCAGCAGCACGGGATACTCGACCTGCTCGAGCAGGTCGCGCGCCGCCCTGATCTCCTCGCGCGTCGGCGCGGCCCGCGAGCGGACCTGGAAGTTGATCAGCTTGATGCCCTTGCGCTCGCACACCGCCTGCTCCAGCCAATAGGCGCCGCACAGGCGCTCCCCGCGCAGGTTGACGATGGTGCGCAGGCCGCGGCGCTTGAGCGCCCGGATGTGGTGCGGCGCCGGCTGCGCCGAACGCCACGCGCGGTCGCCCAGCCGGTGCCGATTGACATAGAGCATGCGGAAGATCCCGTGGTCGATCAGCAGCATGTCGAAGTACCAGAACAGCCGACCGAACCTGCGCCGCACCCACTCCGGCGTGCGCTCGATGGTGGCCACCCGCCATCCGCGGGTCATGCGCTTGACCCTGCGCCACAGAGGGCGCCAGTCGAGCCGGGGACCGGATGCGGGGTCGGGCGCGGGCATGCCTTCCGCCGGTGGCTCTGTCCCCGTGCCACCCGTGCCGGAGGGCGGCACGTCGGCGCCTGGATCGATCTCGGACCCGGATGAGGCTTGCCCGGTTCGGTCAGGATGCCGGCCCAAAGTCTTCGTTGTCCCCAAGGTCGTCACGCGCGGGCCGGCAGCGCATTGACGCGGAAGCCGTTTGGCGCCATTGCCCGATGCGGCCGCCGTGGGCGAGGGTACGGCGTCGCAGGCATCCTGAAGGTCTCCGTCCCCGAGCGATGCGCCATCACGAGCAATTCTCCACCATGCAGCATACCCCAAGCCCGCCCGCTGCCGGCCGCCTGCCAAGCGGATCGATGGGGATCGACCGGCCCGCGGCCATATTGCTGGCTGCAATCCTGGCACTGGGCTTCGTGCGGGCTACTCTCGCGGCCTCCATCGGTCTCACCGAGGATGAAGCCTACTATCGCCTGTGGGCGCTCGCGCCGGCCATGGGCTATCTCGATCATCCCCCGATGGTCGGCTGGATGATCGCCTTCGGACGTTGGATGGGCGGCGATACCCCCTTCGGCATTCGTCTCCCGGCCATCCTGGTCTCCCTCCTGGGCCCCCTCGTTCTATGGCGAACGGCCGCCATCCTGTTCGGTCCAATTGCCGCACGTCGCGCCGTCTGGATCGCGCTGGCGATGCCGCTGCTGGCCGTGGGCGGCGCGCTCGTCACGCCGGACACCCCCTCCGTCCTGTTCTGGGGCCTCGCCGCTTGGGCGCTGGCTGAGCTGCACACCTCGCGCAACGCCAACTGGTGGCTGGGCGTTGGCGCTTTTGCCGGCCTGGGCCTGCTGTCCAAGTATTCCAACCTCTTCGTCGGCGCAAGCATCCTGCTGTGGCTCGTTCTCTTCCGCGCCAACCGGTCGTGGCTCCGCTGCTGGCAGCTGTGGGCCGGCGGCGCTATCGCGGTCCTCATCGCGCTCCCCGTACTCTTGTGGAACTACCAGCACGACTGGGCATCTTTCGCCAAGCAGCTCGGCCGGGTCGGGCACGGGCAGCGTTTGACGGTGGCTTATCTGGGGGAGCTCATTGGCGGATCGGTCGCGTTGATGAGCCCTGTCGTCGCTGTTCTCGCCGTCGTTGGGCTCAGGAGGACGGCACGCTCGGCGGCTGCAAGCGATCCGCCCAGCGCGCTCATCGTCGCCGGCATGCTGCCGTTTCTCGCCTACCTCATCCTGCATTCGCTCCACGACCGGGTGCAGGCGAACTGGATGGCGCCGCTTTATCCCTCGTTCGCCGTCTGCGCCGCGCTGGCCCTGGGTGCCATCGAGACCCCGTCGAAAGCCGGACAGATCTTCGGGAAGCTGGGGCGCTGGGCGGTGGGCACCGGCCTGCTGCTGTCCGGCCTCATCTATTGGCATACGCTGCATCCGCTCGTTGAGCTGCCGGGCCAGAAGGACCCGACCAGCCAGACGCGGGGGTGGCGCGAGCTTGCCGCCGAGGTGGAGCGCGTGCGTGCCGCGACCGGCGCCTGCTGGATCGCCACGTCCAGCTACGCCACCACCGGCCAGCTCGCCTACGAGCTGAGGGACAAGGCTCCGGTGGTTCAGCTCGACGAGCGGCTCCGCTACGTTCACCTGACCGCCCCGGACGCCGCTCTGCTGAAGTGCCCCGCCCTCTATGTCGAGCTCGAGCGGCGCGCCGACGGCGCATGGCTCGGCGAGCGCTTCCGATCGGTCGCCAGGCTCGACAATCTGACCCGCAGCCATGCGGGCGTTCTCCTTGCGACCTTTGCCGTCTATCTGGGCAGGGAGCTCGATCCTGCGGCTTTACGCTGATCGCTGTCGTATGCGGGACGCACCTTTCGTCATCCCGGTGTAACAATCTGCAATGAGCCCTTCACATCCGGTCGCCAAGATGCGATCACTCTGTCCGGGGCTGAGGGGAGACTATGTATGGCGGACCTCGTCAAGGCGCTGGTCGGCACGGGTAAAGCCGCGACCGACTTGGTGGCTGCCGTTCTTATTTTGATTGGCGGCCTCCTGATCATGGGGGCGATCGTTTTTCGGGTCTTCATCCGTCCGGAGTGGGCCCTCGG
>JBIOVC010000065.1:0-2390 GCA_044867545.1 Hyphomicrobiaceae bacterium
TCGCGAGGAGTCCGTACCGGTAGAAGCGCTCGATGTCGTTGCCCTTGAACGTGCTGCCGTCGCCCCAGATGTGCACATCGTCCTGCTTCATCGCGACGACGAGCATCGTGCCGGTGACCGCGCGGCCAACCGGCGTCGTGTTGAAGTACGGAACGCCTGCCGTCGAGATGTGGAACGCCCCGCACTGCAGCGCCGCGATGCCCTCGGCGACCAGCTGCGCGCGACAGTCGACCAGATGCGCCTTCTCGGCGCCGTACTGCACCGCGCGGCGCGGAATCTCGTCGTAGTCCGGCTCCTCGGGCTGGCCGAGGTTTGCGGTGTAGGCGTACGGCACGGCGCCCTTGCTCCGCATCCAGTGCAGCGCCACGCTCGTGTCGAGCCCGCCCGAAAAGGCGATGCCGACCCTCTGGCCGACGGGAACGCTCTCCAGAATGTTCGACATCGCAAACTACAGGGGCGGGCGCCGAGTCTTCACGGGCGCGTCGGACGAATCAGGCCGAGGATCGCCGGAAGTGGCCGGAGAATGCGTTTCATCGAGTGGAAGACGAGACCGAGCGATCCGAGAGACACCGTTCCCAGCAACGCCGCATCATCCTGTTCGCCAACAATGACAGGCGATGCCGCCCGCTGGCCATCGATGACGACAATTGCGTCGCCGATCGGCCGCGTGATCTCCGTGCCGTCTGCAAGCATGAACGTTCTGGAGCTGTGCGGGCGAACACGAAGGCAATTGAGCGTCGATGCAGGCACGACCGAATAGACGGCGCCTGAATCTATCAGGAACCGGATAGCGACCGTTCTGGTCGGCCTGGCCGGATTCGCGACACGCGCCCGGACGTGTGTCAAGCCCATGTACCTATCGTAGCCCCAGGACCTCTGGACCGTCACCCTCACGTGAGCACGCAAACGGCATTGTGCACCGCGGAAGCGACCTCGATATGGCCCTTCTACTCGATCCCACAATCTACCGCACCAGGCGAAGCCGATTCGAGTCCCGACTTGCTCCTCGCCTCCTTGCACAGCGTGCGCTTCGCACGCAGGCGGTCGATCTCGTCGTGCTGAACGATGCGCCCACCCATCTCGTGCGGCGGGTTACGACCGATGGAATCCGTGTGCTGTGCCGGGACGCTGAACGCCATCATACGGCCAAACGCACCGCGCTTCTGCGTGCCGCCGATCTCGAACCGTTCCTGCGGCGGATGCGTTCAATTAAGTTGAGGGCCATCGCCAGGTGACATATCTCGTCGAACGGCTTGCGGAACTGCGACGCCATCTCGATCAGTTGGACGACCTGCGAGCAATTTTTCGAAACCGTGACAGCTTGAAGAAGGCCGTCAGACCTGATTCCGCGGCCAGACGATCCGAAGGCTGAAGTACACTGCCCTCCGTGTCGGTCGTTACGGTACCGATTGTGGCGATCACCGCGGCGACCCCTCGTTCGCGGCTCGTCACCGTCAACCTTCAGGGCCAGCCGCTCGACTTCCAGCCCGGTCAGGCCGTTGTCGTGGGGGCGCATGGGCAAAGCGAGCGGCGTCCCTACTCGATTGCCTGTTCGCCGGAACGGGCGGCTGAGACAGGCTGCCTCGAGCTGCTCATCGCCGTTGAACCCGATGGCACGCTGAGCGCGAATCTCGGCCCCGCCTCACCCGGCACCCTCATGGACGTCGAAGGGCCGGTCGGGACCTTCACGCTGCCGGCGGCTCTCGCCACCGGCTATGTACTGTTTGTCGCCGGAGGCACCGGCGTTGCGCCGCTGCGGGCGATGCTCGACCACCTGCTGCGGCGCGACACGCCGCAGCGGATCTCATTCCTCTACAGCGCGCGCCGGGGCGACGAGTTCGCGTTCATCGACGAACTGCGGGCGCATGCCGGCACCGGCCGGCTCGAGCTGCATCCCACCGTGACGCGCGACGAGAGTACGAGCTGGACGGGGCGGCGCGGCCGGATCGGCCGCGACCATTTCGAGGCGGTCCTCCACGACCCGCCGGCAACGCTGTGCTTCGTCTGCGGACCGGCGTCGCTCGTGAACGAGTCGGTCGGCACGCTGAACGCCCTCGGCGTACCGGAAGGACAGATCAGAACTGAGAGCTGGGGGAGATAGACGCCACGTGGGGCGGGTCCTTTGGACCCGCCTCGGAGCCTCGCCGCCGGGTCCAAAGGGACCCGGCCTGCGCGCGTGAAATTAGAAAGCAGCCAGCAACCTACATGCCTGTCGTGTGGAAGCCGCAATCGACCATGAGCACCTCTCCCGTAATCGCTTTGGCGGCGTCGCTCAGGAGAAACGCTGCTGCTTCGCCGACTTCTGACGCTTCCACATTGCGGCGGAGAGGAGCGCGCTCGGGGTACACGTGCAGAATGTTGGAGAATCCGGAGATGCCGGCCGCCGCAAG
>JBIOVC010000066.1:0-3039 GCA_044867545.1 Hyphomicrobiaceae bacterium
GAGGTGATGGCCGATGCGGAGGGCGCCAACTGCGGTGAGGACGTCATGGCAGCACGCGAGGGCGCTGCCGCGCTTGCACGTGGCGACAAGGCTGGCGCCGAAGCCACATTGGCGCGCGCGGTCCGCCTGCACGAGGCGGACCGCAGGCGCTATGCCGCTCTCGGTGCTCCCTACCGGGAGCGCGGCTTCGACCAGGTGATGGCGGACGCGCGCAGAGGGCTTGGAGGCGAGCGACAGCTCGGCTCTTGGATCGACTATCAGGCACGGGGAATGAAGCGCTCCAAAGCCGGCGACCACCTAGGCGCGGCAGCGGACTTCGACAAAGCCATTCGCATGGGGCCGCCCAACACCGCGCTGCACTTCCTGAAGGGCACCGCGCTGCTCGCCGCCGGCGTCTTCGCTGAAGCCGCTGGCGAGTTCGAGAGGGGTCTGCAGCTCGAGCCGGAAAACAAGACGCTGCAATCGTTGTTGCGCCAGTCGAGCGTCGCCGCGGCCGCGCACTGATCGCAATGGACTGCACCGTCCAAAGACACACGTCTCATGGTGAGCAACTTGGACTCTGATCCCGCCGCCGCAAGCCCGCTGCGGTTCGTCCTGTCGACGCCCGTCTGGGGACCCAACCACATAGGGCTCTACCTGTCGGTCGGTCTGCCGTCGCTCTTGGCACCCGGCAATCTGCCCGCACTCGCTCGCCGCACCAGATCCCGCTACCTGATCCACACGCGCCCGCAGGACATCGCCGAAATCGAGGCCTCGCCCGTGTGCCGTCGTCTCGATGGCATCATGCCGGTAGAGATCAAGGCGATCGCGGCGCCGATCACCGTCCCGCATCGGACCATGTCCGACTGCCACATCGAAACGATGTCGGAGGCCGACGGCTCCGGCGCTGCCGCCGTTTTCCTGCCGCCCGACTGCGTCTGGTCCGACGGCAGCCTCGATCGCCTGGTCTCCATAGCCGAGAACGGAAAATCGGTCGTGCACATGTCCGGCATCCGGCTCGATCGTGACAGCGTCGTTCCGCACTTGTTGGAACACGCCACCGACGGCGGCCGGCAGCTCCCGATCGGTGCGCGCCGCCTGGTCGCCCTCGGCCTCGATCATCTGCATCCGATCGCCTACAGCCACTTCTGGAAAGAGCACCCGGGCGACCTGATGCCCGCCAACCTAATGTGGACGGTTCCCGGCGAGGGACTCCTTCTGCGCTGCTTCCACCTGCATCCGCTCATGGTGAAGTCGCAGGTGCCGTTCGCCACCTTCTCCAGCACGATCGATGATGACCTGGCACCCCGCGCCTGTCCCGACCCGGGCGGCGACTATGTCGTGGCCGATTCCGACGAACTGCTTGCGTTCGAGCTGAGCGGCCGCGACCGCGTCGTCGGCACGATTTGTCCGAAGGGCTCCCTGTACGGCGTCGCGAGCTGGGCCGAGGCTGGCACCAACGCGCGTCATCGCATCCTGATCAACACGCCGATTCGCGTGCATTCAGGACCGATCTCGAAGCAGCTGTGGGACCGCCGCATCGCAGAGAGCGATCGTCTCGTCCAGGAGATCGCCCGCCTCAATGCGCTTCCGACACACCGATTGCTGTCAAGGCACGGATTCCACGTGCTCCTCGGACGCGTGACAGCGGCAAGCCTCGGCCGCAATCAGTCGTTCTTAGCCAGCCTAGCCTTCCGCCTTCGCGCCGGCCTCGAGACTGTCGGCTCCGGAGTGCACCGCGCGCTCTTCCTCGACGGGCGCAACCTGCGCATGACGCACCGGCACTGGCTGGTCCGACGCGCCGCCGCCAATGGAGTTCTGGGTTGCCTCGCCCCCGCTGACCGCACACTGGCGCTGATCGGCGCGTGGCCGGGGTTTGCAGACGCCATCGCGCGCGCGCGCCCGGGCCTCCGGGTGCTGGAGCTAGCGCCCACGAGCACTACGGATGTCGCAGTAATCCCCGATGTCGGCATCGCTATGGACCTCGGGGCGCACGCCGCCTCCCGGGCATCTCACGCGGCCCGGCACGCGCTGGTACCGGCTGAGCGTCGGCAGAACATCACTTGGAAGCGACGCGCGCTGGACAATGCGGCGCATCGGCGGGCTCGGAACGTCGATGTGCAGCGCGTTGTTCATGACAAGGCGAGTTTCGGCCAGGCCGCCGACCCATCACTTGCCCGTCCCGGTTCGCATCGCGAGAAGGGCCGGCATCCTCGTCCTGCTGCCACTGTTCTATCCCGTCGCGGCTGCCGTCGGGCTCGCCGTCAACACCATCGGCCTCCTGCTCGACGGCCTGACCATCTCGGCCCGCCCGTCTGGGTTGGCGCTTCCAGCCGAGGATGTGCGCGAGCGTGAACAAGTCTGAAACCAGCCGCGATCGCAGGACTGTGCTGACAGCCCCGCTGCCCGGCCACGCGTGCTGCATCTGCCGCACCGCGGCGCTGATCGAGCTGCACGAGTTCCACGCTCTGCGGCGGGTGACGTCGGACTCGCGACCCTGGCCGGCCGGCGGACGTCTCGCCGTGTGCGCCGCCTGCGGCCACGCTCAGAAGATCTCGGACGCCGAATGGCTCGCCGAGATCGGCGAAGTCTACCGTACCTATGCCATCTATCATCAGTCGGAGGGCGCCGAGCAGCCGATCTTCTGCTCCAATGCCGGAGTCCCGCAGCCGCGTTCGGCCTGTCTCGACTCCTACCTCGGCAAGGTGCTCGACCTCCCGGAGCGGCTCGCGCTTCTCGATTTCGGCTGCGGCACGGGAAGCGCGCTGCGCACCTTCTCGTCGCGCCATCGCAAATGGACCCTCTACGGCAGCGAGCTCTCGGACGCGAACTTTGGCGGACTGCGGTTAATCCCCGGCTTCGTCGAGCTGTTCACCTGCCCGCCGGAGGAGATCCCATTGACCTTCGATCTCGTCACGCTCATTCACTCGCTGGAGCACGTGCTCGATCCGGTCGTCACGCTGCGGGCGCTGAGCGGGCGGCTCGCCGGCAATGGCCACATCTTCGTGCAGGTGCCCGACTGCAGCGTCACGCCCTACGATCTCGTCATCGCCGACCACC
>JBIOVC010000067.1:0-4418 GCA_044867545.1 Hyphomicrobiaceae bacterium
ACGGAGGAGTCCCGCTCCCGGTGGGGCGACCGGACTTCAAATCCGGGTGGGGCCGTCAGACGGTCTCAGGTGGGTTCGACTCCCATCCTCCTCCGCCATCCAACTCCGAGGTGTCACGATGAACCTCATTCCAAGCGACCTGATCGCCGAGCTCGAGGCGGCGGCCGTGGCCGCGCAGCAGGAGGAGGATGCCGCGCGCAAGAGAATGATGGAGGAAGTCGCGCGGCTGGAGCGCCGCCGTGCCTTCGCGTTCCGGCGGATGCACCTGGTGCGCGTTCTGGTCGGTGCGGCTGCCAACGCCGAGACGGAAGAGGTCGCGGCCGGTGCGCAGCGGGTGGCCGTGCGGCGCGATCTCGGCTGGGGCGGCGAAGGGGACTTCCACCGCGCTGTCCTCGACCGGCTGCAGCCGGTCGGACATCGCGTCTGGGAGTTTGCGCGAGGATTCGAGAACGCTACGCCGGCCGCGGTCCACGCCGAGCTCGAAGCATTCGAGACCTGGTACGAGGCTACCTACGGCAGCTCGTTCTACGCGTTGTTCGATCAGCAGATCGCCGAGGTAGCCCTTGTCGAGCCCTGAGCTGACCGAGTTCGACGAGTGGCTGGCCGGCATGGTGCGCCAGCATGGCGAGTTCACGGTGCTCGTCATCCTGACCGAGATCGACGAGCGCAGCGTATCGCCGCTCTGCTCGACTTACCTGCACGTGATCGGTGACGAGACCGACTGGGAAGAAGTCAGGATGATGTTCGCGGGCTCGGGCCGGAGCTGGGATGGCGCGGCCTTCTTTCCGACAAAAGGCGAGAACGGAGGGCCCACCGACAACCCGACCGCCCGGCGGCGACTCGCCGAGCTCGAGGCCCGGGTTGCCGCCGACCGCATGACCCTCAACGACGGCCATTTCTTCGACGCGCACGGCCGCCGCATCAAGATCGAGCCGATCGCCGACGCATGAGCGTGGGAAGACGCCGCTGCTCGAGAGCAGGCACCTGAACCTCAAATGACGCGCAAACTATTGATCGTCCTCGTCAATACCGACCTTCGCAACGGCGAGGAGTTGGGCGCGCCGTTCTATCATGCGGCGGTGGCGGCAGCGATGGACTACGAGGTCGACGTCGTCTGCTCGGCGACAGCCGGTAAGCTGATGCGCAAGGGCGTCGCCGAGACGCTGGTGACGAAGCCCGGGAACGCGAAGACGGTCTACGACTGGATCAAGGAGGCGCACGGTCACGGCGTGCGCTTCTGGGCGTGCCCGGCGAACCTCGACCTGTTCGATATGACGGAGGCCGATCTCATCCCGGAGTGCAGCGGCCTGATGGGCGCCGCCAAGATGATGCAGAGCATCATGGACGGCGAGTACCGGGTGCTGAGCTACTGAGGAGTGGCGCGATGATCGCCGTTCGCGGCTGCCAGTTTCCGGAGAACCTCTACTACGACGTGCCGAACCACATCTGGTACGAGCCGCTCGCCGACGGAACCATCCGCCTCGGCATCACCATGGTTGCCATCGCGCTGTCGGGCGACATTCTCGTGTTCACCCCGAAGCGGGTGGGATTCGACTTCGAGAAGGGCCGCTCCTGCGCGACGTTCGAATGCGGCAAGTGGGTGGGGCCGGCTCGGGCGGCGTTCGACGGCATAGTCGTCAGCGTCAACGAGGAGCTGATCGAGCGGCCGACTATCGTCAACGGCGATCCGTACGGCGCGGGCTGGATGCTGACGGCGCGGCCGAAGGGTGCCGATCCGCTGGCGGGACTGGTCACCGGCGATCGCATCGCTCCGGCCTATGAGGGCTGGATGCACGCCAACCTTTTCGCCGGTTGCGGGACACGCTGATGCGGCCCGCTCCGGTGACGACCGCGATCGTCCTCATCGGCGGCGGCCACTCCCACGTCCAGGTGCTGAAGTCGTTTGGCATGCGGCCGGAGTCCGGCGTCCAGCTGACGCTGATCGCGAGCGAGATCGAGGCGCCCTATTCGGGCATGCTGCCGGGGCTGGTTGCTGGGCACTACACCTATGATCAGTGCCATATCGATCTCGTGCGGCTTTCCCGATTCGCCAATGCGCGGATCATTCACGCTGCGGCCTGCGGCATCGACCGGCGCACACGTCAAGTCCTGTTCGCCGAGCGGCCCCCGCTCGCCTACGATTTGCTCTCCATCGATGTCGGTATCACGCCGGCGGTCGACGGCATCCAAGGGGCGCGTCAGCACGCGCTGATCGTCAAGCCGATCTCGACGTTTGCGCCACGCTGGCAAGTCTTGGCTGATTCGGTCCTGAAGCCGGACGGTCCGCGCCGGATCGCCGTCGTCGGTGGTGGTGCGGCCGGCTTCGAGCTGGTGCTAGCCATGCGGCACAGCCTGCGGAGGCGCGTGGAAGCCGCGGGCATGGACGCGAGCGCGTTTCAGTTCTCGCTGATCAGCGCGACGGAGATCCTGCCACGGCACAACCGGCGCGCTCGCATGCTTGCGCGGCGGAGTCTTGCCGAGTGCAATGTCGAGGTGATCGAGGGCCGCCCGGTCGCTGCCGTTGCTGCGGACGACGTGACCCTGAACGACGGCCGCAAGGTCGCTGCCGACGCGATCGTGATCGCGACCGCCGCCGCGGCGCCAGCGTGGCTCGCCGACACCGGGTTGTCGCTCGACAAGGACGGCTTCCTCGCCATTCGTCCGACTTTGCAGGTGCTGGACGACGATGATGTCTTCGCGGTCGGCGATTGCGCCAGCATGGTCAAGTCGCCGCGGGAGAAGTCCGGTGTGTTCGCGGTCAGGCAGGGGCCGCCGCTGACCGACAACCTGCGCCGCCGGGCGCGGGGCGAGCGGGCGCGGGAGTTCGTGCCGCAGCGGCAGTTCCTGACGCTGCTCTCGACCGGCGACAAGCATGCGATCGCCGCGCGAGGCGCCTGGGCCGTATCGGGAGCCTGGGTGTGGACCTGGAAGGATTCGATCGATCAAGGCTTTATGCGCAAGTTCAACGAGTTGCCGGAGATGGCGGGCAGCGCTGGCGACGAGATGCGCTGCGCGGGATGTGCGGCGAAGGTCGGCCCGGTGACGCTCGAGCGGGTGCTCGATCGGCTTGGTCCCGCACCCTCATCCGCGCCGGTCCGCGATCTCGCGGGGCGGGACGACGCGGCGGTGCTCGATCAGGGCGGCGGTCGCTTCCGACTCGAGACCATCGATTTCTTTCGCGCCTTCTGGCCGGAGCCCTACCTGTTCGGGGAGATCGCGGCCAACCACGCGATGAACGACATCTACGCGATGGGCGGAGAGCCGGATCACGCTCTTGCGGTCGCAATACTTCCCCATGCCAGTCCGCGTCGGACCGAGGATGATCTCTTCCAGCTCATGGCGGGCGCGCGCGCGACATTCTCGCGGGAGGGGGTATCGTTGGTCGGCGGGCATACGAGTGAAGGCGACGAGCTTGCGGCAGGTTTCTTCGTTTCGGGGACGGTCGCGAAAGAGCGCGTGCTGCGAAAGAGCGGGCTGCAGCCGGGCAATGTCTTGATCCTCACTCGCCCGCTCGGCACCGGAATACTTTTCGCGGCTTGGATGCGTGGCAAGGAGCGCGGCACGGCGATCACGGTGGCGATGGCGGAGATGCGCAGGTCCAACCGGGAGGTGGCACGCATTCTGGCCGCGCACGGCGCCACGGCCGCTACCGACGTGACGGGGTTCGGGCTTGTCGGCCATCTGATCGAGATGCTCGATGCCTCCGGTGCTGCGGCAAGCATCGACTTCGAGCGCGTGCCGGCCTATCCGACAGCGCTACAGCTTGGCCAATCGGGGATCGCGTCCACGCTGCTGCCCGAGAACCTCGGCCGTGTCGGCCGGATCGATGCGATCGAAAGCGTGGATGCCGCGCAGCTTGCCGTTCTGTTCGATCCGCAGACCTCCGGCGGGCTGCTGGCAGGCATCCCGGCGGACAAGGTAGACGCCTGTGTCGCCGCGCTGCGATCGGGGCCGGCGCCGGCGGCCGCAGTCATCGGGGCGGTGCTGCTTCCGGGTGAAGCCAAGCCGGGTCGGATCAAACTACAGCCCGTCGGCGGTTGAGCGCGCGCCTCAGTTCCGGGACGCAGCCGAGACGCATGCCTCGACGGCGGTCCGGAAGTCGGCGGCCGAGATGGTGACCATGTCCGGCTTATGGTCCGCGAAAAAGCGTTCGACCCTGGCGCCGGCCTCGGCTGCCAGGACACCGCGAAGGCTCGCCTCGAGATCGTAGATGAAGCGTGGCGGTGCGGTGATGAAATCGCCGGTGATCAAGGCCTCGCGCACGCGCCGCGCCGCGCCTTGGCTCTCGAATCGCATGCAGGCCGTTACGATTCCGCCTGGGCTAACGTGGGATGCTTCGTAGACGCCTGCTCCGCGCGGGTCGTCAATCTCGTGAACGAAGGCATCCGTGCCGATCTCGTCGGCATAGAGCTTGGCAG
>JBIOVC010000068.1:0-15595 GCA_044867545.1 Hyphomicrobiaceae bacterium
CGACGACGACATGCTCATCATCCGCGGGGTCAACGTCTATCCCTCGCAGGTCGAGGCGGTGCTGGTCGGCTTCCCCGGGCTCGCGCCGCACTATCAGATCGTATTGACGCGGGAAGGCGCGCTCGACACCATGACCGTGGAGGTCGAGATTGCGCCGGATGCCCACATGAGCGACGTGGAGCGAGCCCGCAAGGCGGATGAAGTGACCCATCACATCAAGTCATTGGTCGGCGTGACCTGCACCGCCACGATAAAATCACCCGGCGAGGTCCCGCGCTCGCAAGGCAAGGCGGTGCGGGTGAAGGACCAGCGGAAGAAATAGCGCGTTCGTGCAGGCGGCATGAGCGTGAAGTCCGGCATCCGATCGGCGGCGACACACAATCCGCACCAAGGGTATGCGCAGCATGCTTTATGGTTTGCTCAAGTTCTTGCACATCCTGGGCGCGATGCTCATCGGTGGCGGACTCATCGGTGTGTGGATGTCGGACTTGCGTTCCCGCCAGCTGCGCGAGCTGCAGCCGTTCGCCGAGGCAGTGCGGAACATCGCCGTATTCTACGATGGGGTCGTGGTGCCGGGTGCCCTTCTGCTCCTGGCCTCGGGGACCTGGATGATCGTTGAGTACTATGGCTGGGCATTCCTCCAGCTTCCCTGGCTCGCCGGGATGGTGGCCCTCTTCGCATTCGAGTTCATCGAGGGAAATACCGTGACGCGGCGCTATTTCATGCGACTTCGCCGGCTGACGAGGACTGCGTTGGCCGAGGGCCGCGCCACGCCAGAATTGGAGGCGGCACGCGGTGAGACCGTGCCGACCTTCACCCATTTTCTCGACCTGCCGTTGTTGTTCGTCATCACCGCGCTCGGTGCGACCCAGCCCAGTACTTGGTCGCTGTTCTTCATGGGTTCGGCGGTGGCCGTACTTCTGGCGATTTTCCTCACCGTGCTGATCCCAAGGCTGTATCCCTGGCACGGCACAAGCTAGCGCGCATTCCGGTGAGGTGAGAACAAGCGAGCAGCAAACTCGGTGTGCTCCCTCCCCCCTTGTGGGGGAGGGTTGGGGAGGGGGGTGATGCAGTAGTGCTCGACCGGTGCCACCCAGCAACCACCCCCACCCCTAACCCCTCCCCACAAGGGGGAGGGGAACACACCGAATGCGTTGCGCCAATTTCACCGGAACGTGCCCTCAAGATTCCACCAGAGGCGCCGCTGCCGCCGGCAACCGCGCTTCAGCGCCCGCCTTCGCCGACCAGTCGCCACGTGGCATGGCAGGCGAGGCAATTGCCCATCAATTCGACCAGCTGCTTCGACGCCCGATCGGTGGCGCCGGATTGCTCGACCTCGAGCGCGATCTGGTCGAAGCCGCGGTGGGTGGCGAGACCGAGCTTCTTGAACTCGGGCGGCAGCTTGGGCGCGAGCGACTTGGGAATGTGCTCTGCCTCGGGGCCGTTGAGGCCGGCGCGTCGGGCGGCAGCGGCAAGGCGCGCGCGGTCGCCCCCTGAAGAAGCATCCAGGATCTCACGCATGCTTTCGAGCAGGCCTCGCATCTCGCGACGGATGAAGGCGCTTTCGTCGTCCGAGAGCACGATGACCGTGCGCTGATCGGCGATGGCGGCGACACCGCTTCGGTGCTCGCGCGGCTCTGCCGCGGGCCGCTCCTGCGCCAGACCTACAACCAACAGCAGGGCGCCGGCACCGGCGGACAGCGACAATGCACGCATCGACATCGGGGACCTCTCGTCTCATTCCTGCGAGGTCGGCGGGTCATGGTCGTTGGACCACGACCCCGGCGGCTTCGGGTGCTTGCGCAACAGCCGATGCACGAGATTGACGTGCTCGGCCTCTTCTTCCGCGAATTCCTC
Organism: Hyphomicrobiaceae bacterium; assembly: GCA_044867545.1. Classification (GTDB taxonomy): domain Bacteria; phylum Pseudomonadota; class Alphaproteobacteria; order Rhizobiales; family Hyphomicrobiaceae; genus DATLZB01. Next base: position 1,858 of record JBIOVC010000068.1, read on the forward strand.
CGCCGCCTTCTTGATGGCCGGATATTTCGTCGTCTCGACGATGCCGGTGAAGAAGGCCAGCGCACGCTGCTCGCTGGCGAGCGCGAGTTGCAGCGCATGCCATGGCGTCATCAGGTAATGCGCGGCGCCGAGATCGGCTTCCTCCGGGCTCTCGCCCCGGGGCCATTTCGCCATCCCCCGGGCGTGCGCGACCACGTCGATGTCGCCGGCCAGCCGACGAATTTCGTCACGGTGAATGCCTTCGGCGCGGGCGAGATCGCGAAATACCGCGACGAGCTCCGGGTTGTTGTGCGTCTCCATCTGATCGGCTAGCAGGTCGTAGCGATCCACCGCGTCGGACTCGATCTGGTAGGCAAGGGCGAGGAGGTCGGCGACGCTGGCTATCCTCGGCGCCTCGGTGGCGGTGCTCATAGCTCGAAGTCCTTTTCCAGTTCCGACAGATCGACGCTCGCCTGCCCGACCGCGGGTCGATAGGGCTTGCGGTCGCCGCGATAGAGAACCCCGATGTTGAATCCGTCATCCGTCATGATCCGCCGGGCCGCCTTGGCGGGGTCGTTGGTGGCCGCAACGGGCGCTGGATGTACGAGATTCTTCCACTCCTTCTCGTCGGGTCGGAACGTCACGCATGGACTCAAGATTTCGACGAACGAGAATCCGGGATGCCGAATCGCCTCCACCAGGACGGAGGCAGTCTCGTTCGGCTCGCCTGAGAAGCAGCGGGCGATGAAATTGGCACCCGATGCGAGCGCGATGACCAGCGGATGGAACGGACGCAGCCCGGTGCCGCCCGGCGATAGCGCGGTGTCGAATTCGGGCTCCGTGGTCGGCGAGGGCTGGCCCTTGGTCATGCCGTAGATGTGATTGTCCATCACCACATAAGTCATGTCGATGTTGCGCCGGCAGGCGTGCAGGAAGTGGTTGCCGCCGATCGAGTAGCCGTCGCCGTCTCCGCTCGCCACCACCACCGTGAGCTCGGGCCGGGTCACTTTCAGCCCGGCCGCGAGCGCGAGCGAACGCCCGTGCACGCCATGAAAGCCGTAGCAATTCGTATAGGCAGGTATGCGCGACGAGCATCCGATGCCCGAAACGACGACGATGTCCTCGGGCGGCAGCGCGAGTTCCGCAAAGGCGCGCGTGAAGGACATCAGCACGTGATAGTCGCCGCACCCTGGACACCAGATCGGCTTGATGTCCGATTTGTAGTCGGCCGGCTTGCAAGCGAGCCGCATGTCGGCGGTCGACATCGTCATCTCCATTCCATGATCGCGCGGTGAATCTCGCCGGCGCGAATTGGCAACGGTCCCGGTCGGTTGAGCACGCGCACCGCGCCCGGCAGGTCGTAGTGCGCCCTCAGATAGCGATGGAATTGCGCGCCGTGGCTCTGCTCGACGACGAGCACGCGCTTCTTGCCGCCGAGCACGGCAGCAAAGCGCTCGGGTTGCGCGGGCGATAACAGGCGAAGCGCAAGCAGAGTAGCCTCGACCCCATCTTGCGCGGCGCGTCCGATCGCCTCGCGCGCCGCGCCGGTGAGCGAGCCCCAGACGATCACCGCGAGGTCGCCGGTGCCTTCGATCGTGGCCCAATGGTCGCCGAAGTTGAACTGCGCGAGCTTGTCCCTGCGCTTGTCGAGCTGGGCATTGTGGTCCGCTTCGCCGCTGGTGGGAATTCCGCGCTCGGTGTGGGTCAGGCCGTCGGCGGTGTATTGCCCGCCGCGCGTTCCCGGAATGGCCATCGGCGAAATGCCGTTGGCGGCGATCGCGTACCGCTTGTACGCCCCGGCGATATCGGTCGCCTTGAAGCGCTGGCCGATGAAGGCGACGTCGGCCGGCCGCTCGATCGCCACGCGCGCCTGACCGATGAACTGGTCGGAGAGCACGATCGCCGGCGTCTGCAGCGCCTCGGCGAGGTAGGTGGCCCACTGCGTGGTGAACAGGCAATCGCCGACCGACTGCGGCGCCAATACCAGATGCGGTGCATCGCCATGGCATCCATAAACCGCGATGTTGAGATCGGTCTGCTCGGACTTGGTGGGAATGCCGGTTGACGGCCCGCCACGCATCACATCGATGACAACGACGGGAATCTCGGCGGCGGTCGCGAGCCCGAGCGCCTCGATCATCAGGGAGAGACCGGGGCCCGATGTCGCGGTCAGCGCGGCTGTGCCGCCGAAGGAGGCGCCGATGATCATGTTGATCGCAGCGAGCTCGTCCTCGGCCTGCAGCAGAACGCCTCCGACCTTGGTGAGATTTGGTGCCAGCCATTCGAGAATCTCTGTTGCCGGCGTGATCGGATACGCCGCCGCAAAGCGGACGCCGCCGCGCAGGGCGCCGAGTGCGGCGGCGTCGTTTCCGGATACCAGCCACCTGCGGGTATCCTTAGGCTGAGGCACGGCAAGACGCAGGCCATGATCGAGCCCCGCGGCGGCATCAAATCCGGCACTGATCCCCGCCCGGCTCGCTTCAATTGCAGCGCGGCCCTTGTCTACCAGCCGTTTCTCCAGCAGCGGCGACAGGACATCCACACCGAGGCCGAGCAGCCGGCCGGCGATGCCGAGCGCGATCATGTTGGGGCGCCCATCCGGGATCGCCTTGGCCATCTCCTTGATCGGGATCTCGACGACGCGGGCACCCGCTGCCGCAACCCCCGGCGGCAGTTCACCGCCGCGCGGATCACTGATCACCAGGCTTTGCGGCCCAACCTCGATCTCGGCGCCGAATCGGCGGGCATTGAGCCAATCGATGCCGATCAGCAGGTCGAATCGGTCCGGCAGGCATTCGATCGGATGAGTGGCCAGGCGCACCAGCGCCGCGGCTTCACCGCCGCGGATCTGCGGTCCCACGGTGCGCGACAGCAGACCTTGCCACCCTGCCGCGCATGCCGCTTCGAGCAAGAGATTCCCGGCGGTCAGGGCGCCTGCGCCGCCGCTGCCGACGATTGCGACCGCTATGCATTGCCGACCTTCCATGCTCGCCCCCTTCATCAAAGCCGATTCAAAGGGGTCCGCCCCCGCAAAATCGGCTCCAAGGCGCATTTTGGTACTACAATGCGATTTTTTTGATTTCCTTGCTTTAGATCAAGGAAAGCCCACCGGCGGCGGTTCGAGAATGGTCACGAGCTTGCGACCTCCCAGGACCGACCGAGCGGATTGATCGGTCAAATTCGCGGGGCACGGGCATGAGCACAGAGCCGGTTCGCTGGATGATGATGGGCAGGGGCGAGCCCCTCGTTCAAGTGAAAATCGATACGCTCTCGCCCGGGCCGGACGAGGTCCTGGTCGAGATCGCCGGTTGCGGCGTCTGTCATACCGACCTCGGCTACTACTATGACGGCGTGCGCACCAAGCACGATCTTCCGCTGACGCTCGGCCACGAGATTAGCGGGCACGTCGTCGATACCGGAGCCAACGAATTGTGGTGGATCGACCGGGCGGTGATCGTCCCGGCGGTCATCCCATGCGGCCACTGCGACGCCTGCCGGCGCGGCAAGGCGACCATCTGCCCGAACCAGAAAATGCCGGGCAACGACATTCACGGAGGCTTCGCCACTCACGTCATCGTTCCGGCGCAGGGGCTGTGCGAGGTCGACGAGCACCGTTTGGCGGCTGCCGGAATCGATCTGGCCGATCTTTCCGTCATCGCCGATGCGGTGACCACGCCCTATCAGGCGGTGGTGCAGGCCGGCGTCACGGCCGGCGATCTCGTCGTCGTCAACGGAGTCGGCGGTGTCGGCGGATACGCTGCCCAGATTGCGGCCGCTTTCGGCGGCGTGGTGATCGCGATCGACGTCAATGACAACAAGCTCGCGGCAATCGCCGAGCAGGGCGCCGCCCTGACTTTGAACTCGCTCCATATGACGCCGCGGGATCTCAAGGCGGCGCTCGTGAGCTTCGCGAAGGAGCGCGGGCTGCGGCAGAGCGAGTGGATCATCTTCGAATGCTCCGGTACCCGTGCGGGCCAGGAGACCGCGTTCAGCCTGCTCAATCATGGCGCGACCTTGTGCGTGGTCGGCTTCACCATGGACAAGGTCGAGATCAGGCTTTCCAACCTCATGGCATTCCACGCCCGGGCGATCGGAAACTGGGGCTGTCCGCCCGAGTTCTATCCGGACGCGCTCGAGCTGGTGCTCAACGGCCGGATCAAGGTCGCGCCGTTCGTCGAGAAGCATCCTCTCAGCGAGATCAATCAGGTGTTCGAGGCGGCCCATGCCGGCGCGCTCAAGCGCCGCGCTGTCCTTGTTCCCACCAACGGAGGAGCACGACCATGACTGCCGAAGCCGTCCGCACCGTCGCCGCCGGCGAACGAGAAATGAAGGATCACGATCTCGTCGCGGAGCATCTTCGTCTCACCGCCAGCAGGAACGTGCGCTACGAAAAGCGGCCGGTGAAAGGGGCGGACGGCAAGGCGGTGGCCGGCCTCTACAATGCATGGATCACGCTCGACAATCCCGGGCAATTCAATTCCTACACCACCGACATGGTCAAGGCGGTGATCCTCGCCTTCCGTGCCGCCAGCGCCGCCCGCGACGTCGTTGCCGTCGTTTTCACCGGAGCCGGTGACAAGGCCTTCTGCACCGGCGGCAACACCAAGGAATATGCCGAGTACTACGCCGGCAATCCGCAGGAATACCGCAGCTACATGCGGCTCTTCAACGACATGGTGTCGGCGATCCTCGCCTGCGACAAGCCGGTGATCTGTCGGGTCAACGGCATGCGTATCGGCGGCGGCCAGGAGATCGGCATGGCCTGCGACTTTTCGGTCGCCCAGGACCTTGCCCGTTTCGGCCAAGCGGGACCCAAGCACGGATCGGCGCCGATCGGTGGCGCGACCGATTTTCTTCCGGTCGTGATCGGTGCCGAGCGTGCGATGGCGGCATGCGTGCTGTGCGAGCCGTTCTCGGCCCATGAAGCCTATTTCATGGGCATCCTGACGGACATCGTCCCCGCCCTCAAGGTCGAGGGCAAATTCGTCGCCAATCCATTGGTCGAGACGAGCCGCATCACCGACGAGTACGGCCGCTTTGCGTTTGGCAAGCCGAAGACCGGCGACGCGCTGAAGGCCGGCCAGGAGTTGCTGAAACGCGGGACTGTCGATCTCAGCCTGCTCGACGAGAAGATCGAGGCGCTGTGCACCAAGCTTCTCTACACCTTCCCCGACTGCATGACGAAGACGGTCGAGGAGCTGCGCAAGCCCAAGCTCGACGCGTGGAATCGCAACAAGGAGAATTCACGCGCCTGGCTCGCGCTCAACATGATGACGGAGGCTCGTGCGGGGTTTCGTGCGTTCAACGAAGGGACCAGAGAGACCGGACGCGAGGTTGACTTCGTCGAATTGCGTCGCGCGCTCGCGGCCAACCTGAAGTGGGATGACGAGCTCACCGAGGGGATCATGCCGGGCGCGGCGCAGCGCCGGGCGCTCACGGCCGGCCTGCCTTGGGCCGACGGGGCGGCGGCATCGGCGAGATGAGGCGCAGGTGTCGGTCATGACAGCACCGCTCAAAGTCTGGTTGGAGGCGGAAGGTCGATTGCTGCGGCTGCGGCTGAACAGGCCGAAGGCGAACCTGATCGATGCCGAGATGATCGGTGCGCTCGACAGGGCGCTCGTCGATCATCTCGCCAATCCGACCCTCGCCGCGGTGCTGATCGATGCGGAAGGCCCGCATTTCAGTTACGGCGCCAGCGTCGAGGAGCACATGCCGGACCGATGCGAGGCGATGCTCGAGAGCATCCACGGACTGGTGCTGCGCATGGTCGAAGCACCGGTGACGATCCTCGTCGCCGTGCGCGGCCAGTGTCTCGGCGGGGGGCTCGAGGTCGCGCTGGCCGGTCAGCTCCTGTTCGTGGCTCCCGACGCCGTGCTCGGACAGCCGGAGATGAAGCTCGGCGTGTTCGCACCTGCCGCGTCGTGCCTGTTGCCCGAGCTCATCGGCCCTGCGCGGGCGCTCGATCTGCTCCTGTCGGGGCGCTCCATCTCGGGCGCCGACGCAGCTGCGATCGGCATGGCACGCGAAGCTGCGGACAATCCGGAGCGCGCGGCGCTCGCCTACTTCGACGAATACCTGAAGTCGAAGAGTGCGAGCTCGTTGCGCTACGCGGTCAAGGCTGCGCGCTTCGACTACGCCGCGCGGGTGCGATCGAAGATTCGAACCGTCGAGCGCATCTACCTCGACGAACTCATGAAAACGCATGATGCGGTGGAGGGCCTGCAAGCCTTCATAGGAAAAAGGGCAGCGCAATGGCAACATCGCTGAATGGTTCCAAGACGAACGGATCCAAGACCGCCGATGTCGTCGCACGCGCGCAGGCGCTGTTCGATGATCTATCCTTCGCCTCCGCGCGCGAGTGGAAGGCGGCAGAGCCGGGCCGCAAGGTCGTCGGCTACATGCCGATTTACGTGCCGCGTGAGATCATCCACGCGGCCGGCATGCTGCCGCTCGGGATCGTCGGCGGCGGCGATCAACTCGAGGTCATTCACGGCGACGCCTATTACCAGAGCTACATCTGCCGCATTCCGCGCTCGACCGTCGAGCTCGGCGTGTCGGGCCGGCTCGATTTCGTCGATGGCATGCTGTTCCCGTCGATCTGCGACGTGATCCGCAATCTCTCCGGCATGTGGAAGTTGATGTTCCCCCATGTCTATGCCCGCTATTTCGATGTTCCGCAGAATTACCGGGACGATATCGGAGGCAACTTCTACGTCAACGAATTGGCCGAGCTCAGGCGCGATCTCGGAGCGCTTCGCGGCAAGCCGATCACCGACGACGAGCTCCGTCGCTCGATCTCCGTCTACAACGAGAACCGCCGATTGGTACGCGATCTCTACGCCTTCAGGGCGGAGCGGCCGTGGCAGGCGCCGGCTGCCGAGGTCTATCTGGTGGTTCGCGCCGGCCTCGTGCTTCCGGTCGAGGAGCATTCCGCGATGCTCCGCAATTATCTCGCCGCGGCTCGCGCCGAGGAGCGGCCGATGCGCGACAATTGCCGTATCGTGCTCACCGGCGCGTTTTGCGAGCAGCCGCCGCTCAACCTGATCAAGTCGCTCGAGCTCTCCGGCTGCTATGTGGTGGACGATGATCTCTTGCTGGTCACCCGCTGGCTCATCGGGGACGTCTCGACCGAGGGCGATCCGCTCGAAAATCTTTCCCGCGCTTTTCTGCATCACTCCGAGTCGACGGCAGCCAAGTACGAACCCAATCAGAGGGAGAAGGGCCAGCACCTCGTCCGCGCGGTCAAACGCTCCGCCGCGGAAGGCGTGATCTTCGCCGCGCCGAGCTTCTGCGACCCGGCATTGCTCGAGCGTCCGATGCTGCAGCACGTGCTCAAGGATGCCGGCATCCCCTACATCGCGTTCAAGTACGCCGAGAATTCCGGCCAGATGCAGCCGATTCGAGAGCAGGCCGGCACCTTCGCGGATTCGATCAAACTGTGGAGCGGAGCATGACGACGATTGTCACCTCGAAGGGAGCGCCCGCCAAGGCGGTCGAGAAGGACGCTTCCATGATGAAGCAGAAGGACATGATGGCCGCCCACTATGAGCGGCTGACGAGCGCGCCGGAGACGGGCGCGAAGGTGGCGTCGACCTTCGTCCCCGGCAATCTCAACGAGCTGATCATGTGCTTCGACCTCCTGAACAATCTGCCGGAGGTCAACGCCATTCAGAATGGGTTGCGGCGATTGAGCGGCAGCTACGTGCTCGAGGCGGAGAAGATCGGCCATTCCGAGGATGTCTGCACCTACGTGAAGTCGGACATCGGCATGATGGCCAAGGGTAACCTTGCCCCAAACGGCAAGAAATTTCCCGATCCCGACGTGCTGCTGCTGTCCTATACCGGCTGTTTCACCTTCATGAAGTGGTTCGAGCTCCTGCGCGAGCAGTACAAGTGCGAGACGATCATGTTGCACACGCCCTACATGGGCGACGGCAAGATCACCCAGAACATGATCGACTATATGGTGAAGCAGCTCAAGAATGAGGTCATCCCCACGCTCGAACGCGTCTCCGGGGTCACGTTCGACATCGACCGGCTGCGCGAGTACCTGAAGAAGTCCACCAAGGCCGAGGACGACCTGGTCCGTGTGCTGCAAAGCGCCAAGGCCAAGCCGTCGCCGATCGACGCCTACTTCGGCGGCATCTATTACATTGGGCCGATCTTCGGCGCGTTCCGGGGCACCGACGACGCGATCGATTATTACCGGTTCCTGCGCGAGGAGGTGGAGGACCGCCTGGCCAAGGGCCTGGGGCCGGTGACGCCCGATGGCGAGATGGGCAAGGAAAAATACCGGCTCGTCGTCGAGGGGCCGCCCAACTACACCAGCTTCCGTCAATTCTGGAAGATGTTCTACGACGAAGGCGCGGTCATCGTTGCTTCGAGCTACACCAAGGTCGGCGGCGTGTACGATTTCGGCTTCCGGCACGATCCGGACAAGCCGCTGGAGACGCTGGCCGAATACTGTCTCGGCGTCTACACCAATCGCAGCCTGCCGATGCGCATCGACATGTTGACCAACTACATCAACGAGTACGAGGCGGACGGCCTGCTGATCAATTCGATCAAGAGCTGCAACAGCTTCTCGGCCGGGCAGTTGTTGATGATGCGCGAGGTCGAGAAGCGCACCGGCAAGCCGGCGGCGTTCATCGAATCCGATCTCGTCGATCCGCGCTATTTCTCCGCCGCCAACATCAAGAACCGCCTTGAGAGCTACTTCCAGATGGTCGAGCAGAAGCGAGCCGGCGCGCGGGCGGCGGCTTGAGGAGGCATGCATGAAGACTTTCGTCGGCATCGATCTCGGTTCGACGACGACCAAGGCGGTTCTCCTCGACGAGGACTCCAAGGTCATCGGGCACGGCATCACGAATTCGCGTTCGAACTATGCGACTGCCGCGCGCGTCGCTAGTCAGGAGGCGCGCGTGGACGGGCAATTCACGCTATTCCGCCGCGCGTTGACCGAGGCCAACGGACTGATCGAGCTCGACACGTTCCTCGGGGCGCTGGAACGCGCCTTTCGCCTCGAGCAGTTTCTCGAGCAGCTCGATGATCTCGAGCAGACCTGCCTCGGTCAGGTGCGGGGCGAACGCTTCGCGCAGGTCGCGTCCGGCATCAACCAGGCGCTCGGCGAGGTGTTCCTGCGGCTGCGCGCCGAGGCGCCGGAGCTCTATGCTCCCGGCGCCAAGCGCAAGTCCGACTTCTTCCGGGATATCGCGGGCTCGCGTTACCATACACATGCCGAGGAGGTCGCGCGCGCTGCAAGCCTTCCCTACGATCTCCTGCTCAATGTCTACGACAAGTCGATCATCGAGGTGGAGAACCGACCGCCGGCAGGCGAGTTGAGCGACAAATTTCGGCGTGCACTCGCGCGCGTGCTGGCATCGGAGCCGTCGGTCAAATCGGCAGCAGCGGACGTCCAGGCGATGATTGAGAACGCGCTCGGCGTCGAATTGGAGGAAACCTACCTCGTCGGCACCGGATACGGGCGCGTGACGCTGCCGTTTTCCAAGGAGCACATCCGCTCGGAAATTCTGTGTCACGGACTCGGCGCGCACATGATGTATCCGAGGACGCGAACCGTGCTCGATATCGGCGGCCAGGATACCAAGGGCATCCAGGTGGATGAGAACGGCATCGTCGCGAATTTTCAGATGAACGATCGCTGCGCCGCCGGCTGCGGGCGTTATCTCGGCTACATCGCCGACGAGATGAACATGGGTCTGCACGAATTGGGTCCGCTGGCGATGAAATCGGACCGGCCCGCGCGCATCAACTCGACCTGCACGGTCTTCGCCGGTGCGGAGCTGCGCGATCGCCTGTCGCTCGGCGAGAAGCGCGAGGACATCCTGGCCGGTCTGCACCGTGCCATCATCCTGCGCGCGATCTCGATCATCTCGCGGTCGGGGGGCGTGACCGACGAGTTCACCTTCACCGGCGGCGTCGCCAAGAACGAGGCCGCGGTGCGCGAGCTCAGGAAGCTCATCAAGGAGAACTACGGCGAGGTGACGATCAATATCGATCCGGATTCGATCTACACCGGCGCTCTCGGCGCCGCGGAGTTCGCGCGCCGGGCGTATTTCGGCCAGACCGACGGGAGTGAACCATGACCATCGCAGCGGGAATCGACGTCGGCACCGGCGCCGTCAAGGCGGCGCTGTTCAAAGTCGAGAACGGCGAGGAAACGTGGTTGTCGCGGTCGACGTTGCGTATCCGCCAGCGGGATCCGATCGAGATGGCGCGGGTGGTCTACGACAATGTGCTCGAGGACGCCAAGCTTCGACCGCAAGACGTCAACTACGTCGCGACCACGGGAGAGGGCGAAAGCGTGCCTTTCCATACCGGGCACTTCTACTCGATGACGTCGCACGCGCGCGGCGCCATCTATCTCGATCCGCAGTCGCGGGCAGCGCTCGACATCGGGGCATTGCATGGTCGTGCGATCAGCATCGACGAGCGGGGAAAGGTCCTGAGTTACAAGATGACGAGCCAGTGCGCATCGGGTTCGGGTCAGTTCCTGGAGAACATTGCCCGTTATCTCGGCATCGCGCAGGAGGAAATCGGCGTCCTCTCGAGCCAGGCGGACAATCCCGAGGTGGTGTCGAGCATCTGCGCCGTTCTGGCTGAGACCGACGTCATCAACATGGTCTCACGTGGCATCTCGGCGCCCAACATCCTGAAAGGCATCCATCTGTCGATGGCCGCGCGGCTGTCGAAGTTGCTGAAATCGATCGGGGTGACCGACGGTGTAGTGATGGTGACGGGGGGGCTCGCCCTCGACAAGGGCCTGGTCGCGGCGCTCGAAGAGGATATCTCCCATATCAAGGACATGAAGACCAAGGTCCGCAGCCATCCCGATTCGATCTATGCGGGAGCAGTCGGGGCCGCCCTGTGGGGCGCGTTCCGTTTCGAGAAGCTCGCCACGCTCGGCCATGTGCCGAAAGCGGCTTGAGGGAGGGAGGCAGCCATGGCGCTGATGATTACCGAAGCCTGCACGGCCTGCGACGCCTGCGAGCCGGTGTGCCCGAACAAGGCGATCTCGGCCGGCAATCCGACCTATGTGATCGACCCGATGAAGTGCACCGAATGCATTGGTGCCGAGGACGAGCCGCAGTGCAAGCTGGTGTGCCCGGCCGACTGCATCGTGCCGAACCCAGATTGGACCGAGAACAGGGACGATCTGCTCGCCAAGTACCAGCAATTGCACGCGTGAGCGCGGCGATGAGCTTCACCAACCGGATCAGCCAGACCCTGCACGAGGAGCATCGCGCGACGATCGCGCTGATGGAGCGGCTCGAGCAGTTGATCGCGCGCCACCGCCGCGGCCCCCCCGAGGTGGGCGACCGCGGCGTCGCCCAGCTGCTGAGCGATCTCTCCACCGGCGTGGAAGCTGAGGTGCAACGGCATTTCGCCTTCGAGGAAGATCGCCTGTTCACCTATCTCGGCGCGATCGGCGACGAAGCGATCGGCGCGCACCTGACCGACGAGCACGCCGTGATGCGCCCGATCGGCGTCCGCGTCGCCGCGCTTGCGCGCGCGGCCGCGACGCAAGGCTTCGATGCAGCGGCCTGGGACGAGTTTCGCCGCGCCGGCCAGGAGCTGTGCGAGCGCATGCTGGCGCACGTTCAGAAGGAGGAGATGGCGCTGTTGCCGTTGCTCGAGGAAAGCATGGATGCGGACACCGAGGCCCGCCTCCTGCAGGAATATCTCGAAACCGCATGAGGTCCTCCATGGTTGCCGCCCCCGCCGTTGCCAACCGCAATGCCCGCCGGCTCGGCGCCGGCGACGTTGAATCGGTGATTGCCATCGACAGTGTCCACAGCGGTCATTCGCGGCGTCGCTTCTTTGAGAAACGCTTCGCCGCCGCGGCGGCGCAGCCCGACGATTACATCCACATCGGCGCCGTGCGGGGCGGCTCGCTGCGCGGTTTCGCCATTGTCCGCATCCTGCGCGGCGAATTCGGCCACGAGCATGCCGTCGCCGTTCTCGATGCGATCGGTGTCGAGCCGGAGAGTCGAGAGCGCGGTATCGGCCAAGGTCTGATGGAGGAGCTCGGCGTGATCATGCGCCGCAGAGGAGTGCACGTGTTGCAGTCGCAGGCGAACTGGGTCAACCACGATCTGCTGCGGTTCTTCCACGCCTCGGGCTTCGAGCTTGCTCCCCGGCTCGTCTTACAGCGTTCGGTTACCGAGCTGCTGGACGAGACCAGCGAAGAGGTATGACGGCAGTGGAGACGGCTATGGACAAGCGCGTGCCTATTGCGATCACGGAGCACGGCGGAGAGGCTGTGGAGGTCAACTACGGCGGGCCGGCCGCCCCGGATTTCGGGCCGTTGGCCCGCGACCGGCTTCCGGTACGCACGATGCGCGAAGACGACCTGCGCGCGCTCGTTGCGATCGACCGCCGGATCACCGGGCGCGACCGCTCCGCCTATTTCAAGCGCAAGCTCGTGGAGGCGCTGCATCAATCGGACGTGCGCGTGTCTCTGGTGGCAGAACGCGACGGCGGGCCGGTCGGCTTCATCATGGCGCGCGTCGATTTCGGCGAATTCGGCCAGGTCGAGCCGACGGCGGTGATGGATACGATCGGCGTCGATCCTGACTACCGGGATCAAGGCATCGGGCGGGCGCTACTCTCGCAGCTCCTGATCAACCTGATGACGCTTCGGGTCGAGCAGATCCGAACCGAGATCGATTGGCGCGACCGCGATCTCCTCGGCTTCCTCGATCATTGCGGCTTCCACCCCTCCCAACAGCTCTGCTTCGAATGTGCTCTCGATATCTGATCTGAACGGCGCTACCGTTGCCTCGCCAGCCGCCGCATGACGTCGGCGGTAAACCAGGCGAAAGCGACGGCGCCGGCGAGCCCGACAGCACTGCCAATGCGGACCAGTGCAGTGGAATCGATGGCGATGGCTGCTGCCAGCACCGCGAGGGCGGTGCCGTGGCAGACGGCATGCGCCTTGAGCGGTGCGGCCGCGGCGAGCTCGGACATCAAGGGCGGTGCGCCGCCGGCCGAGCGAGCTGTATGCATCGAGGCAAGAAAGGGCAAGATTCGCTGCAGGATGCCGAGCAAGAAGGTCAGCAGCCAGCCGCCGATCAGCAGGAATCCGAACAGCGTCGGCCCGTTCGGGCCGGCTAGTCCGTAGAGCGCGGCAAGGCCGACGAGGAGCGTCGCCGGCAGCATCACCCAGGCGGCGCGGATGAGCACGAACGATAGGCCCAAGCGCTTGCGCATGCCGGTCGCGAGCACACGGCGCATGAGCCAGAGATGCAGCCCGGCGGCGCCCAGGCCGATCAGCGCGGCGGATGTGAGGATCAAGGTGCTATCGGCCAGCGCACCTACGCTGCCGAGCGCGATAGCCGTGGCGGCAAGAGCGAATCCGATGAAAGCGGGTCGCTTGGCCGGTGCAGCGGCGAGCGCGAACATCGGCACCAGCACATGGCTGAATCCGAGCACGAGCAGCCCCATGAATCCGAAGCCGCCCAGAATCATGTGCGCAAGCGCGGCCGCGCCGTGATCGGACAAGGCGCCGACCTGGTAGTCGAATGCGAGCGCAATCCCGAGACCGGCGAGCAGGAGCAGCGCCGCCAGCGCCGCCCAGCCATAGGCCGCGACGACCGGAAGTGCGCGGGCACGTTGCAGATTGTCGGCGAGAAGCGCGGCGAACAGCAGCAATCCGATGGTGGTCGCGATGGCGGCGGGGATCAGGACAGCGGTGCGGCCCGTATACATGCCGACGATCAAAACCGACATTCCGGGA
>JBIOVC010000069.1:0-8927 GCA_044867545.1 Hyphomicrobiaceae bacterium
GGGCTCGGGTTCTTGTCGTCATTGCCGAACAGGCCGAGGATCGGGCACTTGATGCCGTCCGTGAGATCGATCGCCGCCACCGGCCGGTTGGGCGTGAGGTCCTTGGGATCATCGACGATCACCCGGCCGCCCCAGCAGTCGACGAGGGCATCGATGCCATCGAGGCGGCAGGCGGCGAGATAGGCATGGCGCCCGCCGGAACAGAAGCCCATCACGGCGACCTTGCCGGTCGATTCCGGCCGGGCGCGCAGGAAGGCCATGGCACCCGCCACGTCGCCTACCACATCGTCGTCGGGGACGCCGCCCGCGGCGCGCGCCTTGGCCGCCAGATCGTCGGGGCTGCCCGGACCGAGCCGGAAGAACAGATGGGGCGCGATCGCCGCGTAGCCGTGCAGCGCGAGCTTGCGGGTGGCTTCCGTGATCCACTCGTCCCAGCCCGGCATATGATGGATCAGCACAACGCCGGGATATCGTCCGCCGTCGTTGGGTCGCGCATAATAGGCTTCACCGTCATCGCCGTTGTTGGCACGAAAGCGCACCGTCTCCGCGACGATGCCTCGATACGCCATCCGCTCCTCCTCCCTGATGCGATCACTGACGGACCCGCCGCCCGAACTATACCAAACGGTGGGCCGAGCCAAGCCCGCCGCCACCTGCTCGTGTAAGATGAGGAGATGGGACGGCGCTCGGCACGAGCCGGTGCCGGCGCGGCAACGGAAGGGTGCCGGGGATGATGAAGAGCGTGATCGAGTTCGAGGTCGACTGGGCCGACTGCGATGCCGCCGGCATCGTGTTCTATCCCCACTTCTTCCGCATGATGAACCGCGGTACGCACAAGCTGTTCGACGCCGCGGGCCTGCCGTTCCACGAGATACTCGCACGCTATGGCACCATCGGCGTGCCATTGATGGACGTGGAGGCCCATTTCCGCTCGCCGGCGCGCTTCGGCGATAGGCTCGAGCTCGAGAGCCGGGTGGCCGAGTGGCGCAAGCGGGCGTTCATCGTGGCGCATGCCATGCGCAAGGGCGCGCGCATCGTGTTCGAGGCGCGCGAGGTGCGGGCGTGGGCGGCGGCGGATAGAGACGCACCGAACGGCATCAAGGCCGTCGCCATCCCCGAGGAGGTGAAGGCGCTCTTCTCCGAACGCTGAACGCCCATGAGGTTCGAGTGGGGGTCGCGCCTGCGCTCCCTCTCCCCTCGTCCTTCACGAGGGGAGAGGGCTGGGGTGAGGGGCAGGTGCCCCGGCGTCCGTTGTCCGGAGTTGAGCGGCCTGCTCGGACAACTTGAGAGCGGAGCCCCCTCCCTCGCGGCTAAGAGCACGAGGGAGAGGGAGCGGGCACTCACTTGCCGGCAGCCTCGATCGTTCCGCGCACTGTATTCAGGATCTCCGGCGACACCTCCGCCAGCGATTTGAACACGGCCTTCCCGCGCTCGACCGCAACGTACTCGTAGGGAATGCCGTTGCGCTTCATTGCCATCTGGGCGAACTCCGGATCGTTGATCGCCGCTTCGTAGCCCTTGCGGAGCGCCGCCAGCGCCTCGGGCGGCGTCCCGGGCGGGGCGAGCCCGACGAACGCGAGGTCGCCGAACTGCTGCACGAGCCAGTTGAGGGCATCCCAGTCGGGCCCGGAAGGCATCTTGCCGTGCACCTCCTTGTAAACCTCGGGGAACGACGGCACCTCGTTGATGTGCTTGTTGCGCTCGAAGGTGCCATCCTTGTTGACCAGCACGAGATAGCTCAGCGCCATGGCCTTGCCGGAGTCGAGCAAGGCCTTGCTGCGGGTGCGCAGCGTCCCGATGCTGGTGTTGTGAAGCTGAACCTCCCCACGCTCCAGCGCCAGGTAGATGTCTTGCCCGCCCCGATAGCCGGTGACGAACTTGTGCGGCACACCCAGCACCTTCAGCGAAAGGTGGGCTACGAGGCCCGAGATGTCGGTGTTGTTCAGCGCGCCGACGGCAATGTCCTTGGCCTTGGCGATGTCGGCCGGCTTCTTCAGGCCGTCGGGTATCATGTCCGTACGCCCGTAGTTGACGCGGACATCGCTGACGCCGCCGATGTACTCGAACTGCTCGTAGCGCGCACGCAGTCCCTGGTTGCCGAGCGCCTGGGCGAGCGGGTCCCACGGCCCGTAGGTGATGGTGAGGCCGTCGCGAGCGGACTTCTCCATCAGGTAGTTCGTCGCGAGCAGACCGCCGGCTCCCGGCATGTTCTGGACTACGATGGTGGGTCCGCCCGGAATATGCTTCTTGAGGTAGGGCGTGAACGATCTGACGAACGTATCGACCGTGCCGCCGGCCGCCAGGTTGACGACGATGGTGAGCGTCTTGCCGGCATAGAAATCACCGGACTGTGCGGCCGCTCCCATGGGCCCGAGTACGGCGGTCGCCGCCGCGAGCGTGCCGGCGAGGGCAATTCCGATTGGCTTCATTGTTTCCTCCTTCCACTTCGTTTCTTGTTCTATGACTTTGTTGCGCTGCGCTCTCCGGCATCCGGCACCGCATACCGCTGCTCGTACTCCTGCCAGGCCTGATAGCCGAGGATGTCGAGGTATTCCTGCATGCTCGCTGCGCTCCGCCCGGCTCGCGCGACGTCGCCTTCGCTCTTGAGTTGGCGCAGGAAGCTCTGCATGGCCGGGATCGCCGCAAGCAGAACGTAGACGGAAAAGCTCAGGAACCGGAATCCGATCTTCTCCAGCGTCGCCACATCGAGCGGCGGCACGCTGCCTGTCGGCGTGACGTTGTAGAGCAGCGGCAGGTCGAGCCGGCGGCCGATCTCTTCGGCTTCCGCCCGCGTCCGCGGTCCCTCGACGAAGATCGCATCCGCCCCGGCTTTCGCGTAGGCCTCGGCACGCCGGATCGCGGGATCGAGCCCCTCGACGTTGCGGGCGTCGGTACGCGCGACGATGACGAAATCGTCGTCGCGGCGCGCGTCGAGCGCCGCCTTGATCTTCATCTCCATCTCGGGCTGAGGGATCACCTGCTTACCGGCGAGCATCGCGCACCGTTTCGGCGTCACCTGGTCCTCGATCATGATTGCGGCGACACCCGCGCGCTCGAACTCAAGCACCGTGCGCCGCACGTTGAGCGCGTTGCCGTAGCCGGTGTCGGCGTCCGCGAACACCGGAAGCTCGGAAGCCTGCGCGATCCGTCCGGCGTTCTCAGCGTTCTCGCTGAGCGTCAGCAGCCCGACGTCGGGGATGCCGAGCCGCATCGCTGCCGTAGCATTGCCCGAGGCCATCACCGCCTCGAAGCCTTCGCGCGCAACGATCCGCGCTGCGAACGGGTCGCCGACCGCCGGCAGCATGGTGACCTGGCGTCGCGTAAGCAGCTCGCGGAACCGTGCGGTCGGCTTCTTCGCATTAGTCATGACTATCCTTTAGTCGCAAGCAGCTTGGCGAGCTCTGCCATGTCGGGAACCTTCTCGATGTCGCGCACCTGATCGACCAGCCGCTGGCTCTGCGCCGCACCGAGGATCGGGCGGATCAGATCGAGCGACTTCGCGGTGACTTCCTCCGCCCCCATCGGGTTCTGCGGCGTGCCGCGGACGACCTTGGTGTGGTGGCGGAGCTGCTTGCCGTTACGGAGCTTGATCTCGACGATACCTTGGCGCGGCGGATGGGCCTTCGTCAGCTCCTCGTCTCCGATGAGAGTGATGCGCTTGCGCACGGCGAGCACGGCGGGGTCCGACATCCGCGCCTGATCGTGCGAGTTCTCGAAGTTGAGCCGGCCGTCGACGATATGGAGCGCGACGAGATGCTGGCAGCAGACGTCCGCCATCGGGCCGTTGTCGACGATGCCGATCACCACGGTCGGCAGCCGGACCGTGATCGCCTCGATCTCGTCGGCGACGAGCTTCGTCTCCTTCCCGATTGCCTCGATGGCGTCGAGCGGCGCCTGGTTCGGCGAGCCGACGCACCACTTCTTGATCGCGCAATCGAGGATCATCGGCAACTCCTCGAGATCGCGCCAAGCGGGCGCCGGATCGACCCCGCGGCCGAAGACCGGGAAGAACCCGAGCGGCCCCTCGAGCGCGTCGACGACGCCGGTCATCCCGTGCGCGACCATGGTCGCAGCCTGCACGCCGTCGCGCGTCGGACCGCCCGAGAAGTCGAATGCCTTTTCGATGTGATCCGGATCGCGCCGCCAGCACACGAGCCCGGACGCCTGCTGGATCGTGTAGGAGAGGAGGTGGGGGATCTGCTCCGCCTTGAGGTTGAGCACGACGCCGGAGGCGGCCGCGGCGCCGAACAGGCCGCCGAGCCCGTGCGTCGCGCGGCCCTCGCCGAAGGTGCGCAGTGCATCGATCGCCATCACCATCCGGCAGCAGATCTCATAGCCAGCGACCACCGCGCGCAGGAAGTGGGCGCCAGTGGTGTGATGCAGCTCGGAAAGCGCGAGTGCGGCCGGCACCACCGTCGAGCCTGGATGCGTCACCGACGCGGCATGGAAGTCGTCGGTCTCGTCGGCGTGTGCGCACATGCCGTTGGCAAGCGCGGCGGTATGCACGTCGGTGCGCAGGTCCGTGCCGGCGACCGTTGCCTCCGGCCGTCCGCCGTACTTGCGGGCATAGGAGATCGTGATGCGGCCGGGGTCGAGATGCGCACCGGAAACGATCGCAGCGATCGTGTCGAGGAGATGATTGCGCGCCCTCTCCGCCACCAGCGGGGGGAGCGGCATTGCCGGCGCAGCCGCGAGGTACTTCGAGATCCGATCGGTGATGGGCGTCTGACCTGCCATTCCGTGCTCCTGTTAGTGTGATGATCGAGAAGTCCGCTACATCGCGTCGAGCCAGGTTCGTGAGCGGACTTCTCGATCAGGACACTAGGTCATGAAGAATCCGCCGTTGACGTGGATCGTCTGGCCGGTGACGTAGGCCAGGCTGTCGCCGGCGAGCGTAACGACGGCCGACGCGATGTCGGATGGCGTACCCGGCCGTCCGAGCGCGAAGCGGTCGAGCGTGTAATGCTTGCGGCGCTCTGCGACCCGCACCGGATCGTCGCCCGGTGTCTCGACGAGACCCGGCGAGATCATGTTGACGGTGACGCCCTGCGGCCCGAGGTCGGCGGCCAGCGCACGCGTGAGGCCCGATAGCCCGGCCTTGGCGGCAACCACGTGGGCATGCTCGGTGGCGCCGGTGAACGCTGTCGCGCCGCCGATGTTGATGATGCGGCCCTTGCCGCCGCGTACGAGGTGCGGCGCCGCGAGCTGCGAGCAGTGGAATGCGCCGTCGAGGATGACGCCGACGACCTCCCGCCACTCTTCCGGCCCGATCTCGGCGAGAGCCCGCCGCCGCCGCACGGCCGCGTTGTTGACGAGGATATCGAGCCGGCCGTGCTGCGTGACAGTGGCGTCGATCATCGCCGCGACTTGAGAGCGGTCCGACACGTCTGCGAGCGCCAGGCTCGACTTTACGCCGAGCGCCTTCGCCTCGCGGCAGACGGCATCACCTGCGCCGCGATCCTTGCGGCCGTGCACGACCACGTCGGCCCCGGCCGCCGCCAGCGCGAGCACGATCTCGCGGCCGATGCGCCGGGTCGAGCCGGTCACCAGCGCGACCCGGCCGGTGAGCGGACGGATCGTCATCGGCGCCCCGGCGTATTGGCATCGCCGCCGGCGATCACGGGCTCATTGGGATCGGCGTAACCTATCCGACTGCACACCTTGACGTTCCCTCGGTTCTTGGCCGGCAACGATGCCTTCGGCAACGAGCGCGGCGATACGTTCTGGATCGAGCTTCAGTACACTGTCGAGGATAGCGCGTGAGCTTTCCCCGAGCGAATCGGGATAGGCATATGTCTCGGGCACGCCTTCAATCTTGATCGGATTCCCGGCGACTGAGACTCGCCGCTCGCCGGTCGGCCCCGCGAGGATCAGCACCATCCCGCGGTGCCGCACCTGTGGATCGGCCAGCGCATCCGCAACCGATTTGATCCGCGCCGCCGGCACCTCGGCAGCGATCAGGCGCTTCTCGAGCTCCTCGGCGTCGAGACACGCGAATGCCGCTTCGAGCAGCGGTGCGAGCTCGGCGCGGTTCGCGTTCCTCTCCCGGTTCGTCTTGAACCGCGAATCGTCGATGAGCGCCGCAAGGCCGAGCACGCGCGCGAGCCCCTGCCACATCCGCTCCGTGATCGCCGTCACCGCAACCTCGCCGCCGTCTCGGGTGCGGAAGCAATTGTAGGTCGGGACCGAGTCGTGTCCGCGACCCTGCCGGCCAGGCACCGTCCCCGATACGAGATGATAGGCCGCCTGATAGGAGAGCAGCGCCACCTGGCAGTCGAGCATGCCGACGTCGATGTAGGCGCCTTCGCCGGTCTGCCTCCGGCGCTCGAGCGCGGCAAGCACGGCGATTGCCGAATAGAGACCCGCAGTGAGATCGCCGATCGGCAGCCCTGAGCGGACCGCTGGGCCGTTTGGCATGCCGGTGAGACTCATGCCGCCCGACCGCGCCTGCACGATCATGTCGTAGGCAGGCTCATTGGCATATGGTCCGTCCTGGCCGTAGCCCGAAAGCGAGCACCATACGAGCTCCGGCCGTTCGGCCATCAGCGTCCGGCGCTCGAGCCCCATGCGGCTCATCACGCCGGGCCGGAAGTTCTCGATGACGATGTCGGAGGTGAGGATGAGGTCGCGCGCCAGTGCCACACCCTTCGCGGCGCGCAGATCGATCACGATGGAGCGCTTGTTGCGGTTGACGGCGAGATAGTACGCACTGTCGCCTTCCAGGAAGTGCGGCGGCACGATGCGCGATGGGTCCCCCGCCGGCGGCTCGATCTTGATGATCTCGGCGCCGAGGTCGGCGAGCACCATCGTGCAGAATGGACCGGAGAGGAACTGGGTGAAATCGGCGATGCGGACGTGCTCGAGCGGCCTCGTCACGCCGCCCTCCAGGGAAAGCGCCGTCCTTCGGGCGGATCGCTGGCGCCACCGAATGCCTTGCTCAGCATTCCGGCCTCGCGCACGAGGACCGACGCTATCTTGGGCTCCATCTTCGGCTGGAACCTCACCTTGGGCACCGTGACACAAAGACTACCGACCGGCGTCCGCCCGTCGGCGAACACGGGTGCGGCGATCCCGACCGCCCCGCTGACCTTCTGCCCCTGTGTGATCGCATAGCCCCGATCCCGGATCAGGGCAAGCTCTGCTCGGAGCTTCGAGGCCGACGGCAGCGGCGCTCCGTTGGCCGGCGAGGTCTCGCCGGCGCCGAGCAAGCCGCCGAGGTCGGCGTCCGGCAGGAAAGCGAGCACCGCGCGCCCGGTAGCGCCCCACATCACCGACATCTTCTGAAACAGGGGGATCGGGTAGCCGAGCGGGCTGTGGGGATCAACCTTGCTGACTGCCATCACCTTGCGCTGCGCCGGCAGATAGAGACAGTAGAAGACCGCCTCTCCGGTTTGATCGCCGATACATCTGAGGAACGGTTCGACCATGTTGGCCTGAAACCGCTGGTCGGCGACCAGTGCACCCACTCGGAAGAGCTCGAGTCCCGCCCGGTACCTGCGCCGGTCGTGCGCCTTCTCCGCCATGCCCTCGTCGATCAGCAGCTTGAGCAGCCGATGGACGGTGCTGACCGGGAGCTGCAGGACCCGAGCCAGCTCGGAGACGCCGACATCACGGCCGGCTTCCGCCAGCGCGCGCATCAGGCTGACAACGCGCGCAACGGTACCTTTGGTATCGGCGGCGGAGTCGGGCGGCTCCGTTCCCGGATGTGTCGATGACCGCCCCTCCATGATCGTTGTCCCGATGTCCTGTCTGCGACGCCAGCGGCGCTCACACTTGCCCTGAGCCGGCGTCGGCCCTCGATCGGCCGCGCCCCAAGCGCTTCCTCAGTTGGGTAGTTTCACATAAGGGTGAGAATAAGCCTTCGCGCGAGTCCAATCGGCCGGCGCAGCGATCGCGTGTTGAGCTTGCCACACAAAGCTCACGAGAGACCTGCGTCCGGAACGACAACCCTGAGGCTGCGCGCTCACGCCATCCATATCCAGTTTTCGCCGGCGACCGAGCATCCGAGCTGACTGACTAGGCAATGGACCGGCGTTCCATCGATTTCTACCGATGTTCCAGATGAACCACAACCAAAGAGTTTATGTATGCCTATAGCCTGAATCTATGCCCCAGCCGGCGGTATCGGGAGATGAAGGCCATCACACATCTCGGGAACGGTCTCAGATTCCGAGAATGTGGATCGCGGCCGCGCCGTGGTCCAGACCGGAGATTCCGCCGCCCGTGATGTGGGCCAGCCCGACCTTCGCACGCTCGACCTGGCGCTTGCCGGCGCGACCTTGGAGCTGGCGCGAGATCTCGACAAGTTGCGCTGCCCCGCTCGCGCCGACCGGATGCCCTCGAGCCAGAAGTCCGCCCCCCGGATTGACCGGCATCCGGCCGCCGAGTGACGTCGCGCCGGACTTCAGCATCTGGACCGCTTCCCCTTCCTTCGACAGCCCCAGCGCCTCGTAATAGAGAAGCTCCGCAACAGTGAATGCGTCGTGCGTCTCGACCACGTCGACATCTTCCGGGCCGAGGCCGGCGGCCTCGTACGCGATAGCGGACGCGCGCTTGGTGATCTCCGGGCTGGTCATGTCCCGGAAGCCGGTCATGTAGCGGCCCGAAACGAGCGTGGAGGAGATCACCCGCACCGGCTTCGCGGCCATCTTGAAGCGCCGCGCCGCCTTGGCCGAGGCGAGCACCAGCGCCGCCGCACCGTCTCCCGTCGGACAGCATTGCAGCAGCGTGAGCGGGTCTGCGACTGGGCGCGAGGCGAGCACCTCCTCGACTGTCGTTGGCTCGCGCATCTGCGCGATCTCCGAGAGCGCGCCGTGCCGGCGCGCCTTCACCGCGACCTCTGCCAGATCCTGGAGTGTCGCGCCGCGGTCGTGCATGTAGCGCCGCGCCCGCATCGCATAGAGCGCAGGCATCACCATGCCCTGCGC
>JBIOVC010000070.1:0-7335 GCA_044867545.1 Hyphomicrobiaceae bacterium
CTGCCAAGAAATACGCGGCGCCCACCAATAGCGCGATCGCGATGGGCCACAAATGTCCCGATGGCCCAACGGGGGTAAAATAGCTCCGCAATGTCTGATTGCCTTCGACGCCCGTCTGTCGAGGTCCCCCCCTTTGAAAACGGTGCGCATTGATGGGCCCGTCACCGGCCCTCCGCCATCGGGTATTCTCTGTAGACTGGTCCGCCGAGACCCCTGACTAGCGGCGCCCGGCGTTGCCGCCGCCGCCGGGCGTGCGGAGCTGCCCCCGGACCGGCGGTGGCCTTGCGCCCGACTTCGCTCAATGGCTAGCGCCCGAGCACGATCGATTTGCCGCTCGGCCAGCTCATCCGGTAGCCGAACTCGATCGCCCGCTCCTCGTCGGGCGCGAGCTTGTCCTCCCAGGCCAGCACGCCGCGCCGGTCGTCGAGGTCTTTCCTGGTCGGCGGCGTGCGGCCGACCAGCTCGACCTTGATCTCCTGATTTCCGGCGACCGGAAATTGGTCGCGCACCGAGAACGCGATCGGCCGCTCGTGCAGGTTCCTGATCGTCAGGCGATAGCTGCGCGTGTCGGTCCGCATCGCCGAGATCAGCCCGGTCTCGCCGCGCTTCTCCTCGATGACCGCGTGCTTGATCCGGACGCGGTCGTCGGCGCCGAAGCCCATCTCATGCTCCTCGCCGGGGGAGAGCTGCGGCAGTCGCCCGCCGCCGACGAAGGTTCCGTCGCGAAACAGGCTGACGGAGCCCGCCAGATAAGGTGCCGCCTTCGGCAGCGCGAACTTGGCATAGAGGAAGGCGCGGGCGTCGACGCGCGGGACAGCGCGCACCATCAGCGACGGCTCGATGTCCGCCTCGTCGATCTGGACGCGCTTGGCCTCGCCGGTATTCGGGACCGACAGACGGCCCGGCACGGTGAACACCGCCTGGAAGGCCCCGACGTCGGCCTCGGCCCGCCGCTCGGCCACCTCGCTCATCTCCTTGGCGGCGCGCTCCTCGTCGGCTGCCTGGCCCGCCGCCAACCCGCTCAATGCATCCCTGCCGCGCTGCGCCATCGTCATATCGGAGGTCGGCGCCACCGGTCGCGGTTGGGGAGCGGCAAGCGGCCGATCTGCGGGGAAATCGACGGTGATCGGCCAGAGCTCGGGCGCGGCGCTGCCGGCCGTGGGGCGCGTGGTCGAGAGCAGGAGGGCGACATCCTCCCAGGGCTCCGCCGTACGCTGGGTGATGCTTGCGCGTCGGGTCAGCGTCAGCTTGGGTGCTGCCGTCCGCGAGCCCGTTCCCAGTCTTGCGTCGTAGAGCGCGCTCCAGGAGGCGTCGGGCACCTGATAGCGCAGCGAAAGCTCCGCCTCGAGCGGGGCGCGCACGGAGACGAACACCTTGACCTCGGTGCGCTCCTGAGTGCGGGGTCCTTGCGCCTTCAACTGCTGCTCGAGCTCGCGAATCTTGCGATCGGTCTCGCGGATGCGGATGCCGGCCTCGAGCATCGCCTTCTGCGCGGCGGGCATCTCCTTGGCGATCAGGGCCAGGACCTCGGACCAGTCCTCGCGCCCCGCCGCAGTGCCGGCAGGGACGGAGCGCAGCCCCTGGGACGGGAGCGCGACGAGATTGGTGAGGAACGTTCGCTGCGCTTCGGCAGCCTGCCGCTCGGCCTCATCGCGCGCGCGCTCGTCCTTGAGCTTCTCGATCTCGTCCTCGATGCGCTTGCGGTTGCTGGCGGCGACCTGAGGGTCGAGACGCGGGACGGAGATGCGCCGCGTGTCGATCGAGCCGATATCGAGACCGCCCGTCGCCTTGCCTTCGACGCGGATCGAGCTCTGCACGGCCTGCTGCGGCAGGTCGCCGAACAGGATGGTGTGGTCGCCCGCCTCGAGCTTCAGCTTCGCCGTGCGCTTAACCTCCGCGCCCGACGGGAACACGATGACGGCGTCGATCTTGGATGCGGCAGTAACGTCGGCCGCGGCCAGCGGCTCGACGGCCGCCAGCACTGCGGCGACGGCCAGCACACTACGCATGGGCACCCCTCCCAAGGTTGCTCGCACCCCGCCCGGGGCACGAACAACGCTCGGCGTCTGGCGCTTTCGTGACCCAACTGTGGCGCGGCAGCGGACCGGTCATGGGGTCAGACCCGCAGGGTCCGACCCCAAGCTGGACCCAAACCCCGATCGTCTAGAACCGCAGGCGGTTGACGCGCACAACCTGCGGCAGCGCGCGGATCCGCTCGAGCACGTCGTCGCTCACGGCCTCGTCGGTCGAGACCACACAGATCGCATCGCCGCCGGGCCGGTCGCGCCCGAGGTTGAGGGTCGCGATATTGACGCCGGCCTCACCCATCAGCGTGCCGAAGCGGCCGATGAAGCCCGGCTTGTCGGCGTTGCGGATGTAGAGCATGTGCGGGGCGATCTCGAACTCCATGTTGATGTCGCGCACCTGGATGATGCGGGGCCGGCCGTCGGAGAACACCGTACCCGCCAGCGAGCGCTCGAGCTTGTCGGCCTTTACGGTCAGCCGCACATAGCTCTCGAAGGCGCCCTCCTGCGTGCGGGTCACCTCCTCGACCATGATGCCGCGCTCCTTGGCGTGGATCGGCGCGGAGACCATGTTGACCTCGGAAAGCAGCGCGCTCAGCACGCCGGTCAACGCAGCAGCGGTCAGCGCCTTGCTGTTGAGCTCTGCGACCTCACCCGAGTACTCGACGCGAATGGCCTTGATGCTCGACTCCGTGAGCTGGCCGGCGAAGCTGCCGAGCTGCTCGGCAAGCTTGACGTAGGGCTTCAAGCGCGGCGCTTCCTCGGCGGTGATGTTGGGGAAGTTGATGGCGTTGGAGATCGCTCCTTTGAGCAGATAGTCGGACATCTGCTCGGCAATCTGCAGCGCGACGTTCTCCTGCGCCTCGCCGGTGGAAGCGCCGAGGTGCGGGGTGCAGATCACGTTCGGCACGCCGAACAGCACGTTCTGCTTGGCCGGCTCCTCGACGAACACGTCGAAAGCGGCGCCGGCGACGTGCCCGGACTTGAGTGCATCCACCAGCGCCTGCTCGTCGACGAGGCCGCCGCGTGCGCAGTTGATGATGCGCACGCCCTTCTTGCACTTGGCGATCGTCCGGGCGTTGAGGATGTTCTTGGTCTTGTCGGTCAGCGGGGTATGCAGCGTGATGAGGTCGGCGCGCTGCAGAAGCGCGTCGAGCTCCACCTTCTCGACGCCGATCTCCATCGCCCGCTCCTCGGACAGGAACGGGTCGTAGGCGATCACGCGCATCTTCAAGCCGACGCCGCGGTCGGCGACGATCGAGCCGACGTTGCCGCAGCCGATCACGCCCAGCGTCTTGGCAAACAGCTCGACGCCCAGGAAGCGGTTCTTCTCCCACTTGCCGGCCTGGGTCGAGCGGTCGGCCTCGGGGATCTGGCGGGCGAGCGCCACCATCAAGGAGATCGCGTGCTCGGCGGTGGTGATCGAGTTGCCGAAGGGCGTGTTCATCACGATGATGCCCTTGGCGGTGGCCGCCTTGATGTCGATGTTGTCGACGCCGATGCCGGCGCGGCCGATCACCTTCAGGCGGCCGGCGGCGGCGATCACCTTCTCGGTCACCTTGGTCGCGGAGCGGACGGCGAGACCGTCGTAGCTGCCGATCGCCTTCTCGAGCTCATCTTTGGAGAGCCCGGTCCGGACGTCGGCGTCGACGCTGCGCTGCTTGAAGATTTCGACGGCGGCGGGGGAAAGATCGTCGGAGATCAGAACTTTGGGGCTTGGCATGAGGCACCTGTCTTCGTGGCAATATGGAAAATCGTGAGATCGCCAAGTCGCGAAGTCGCCAAGTCGCGATTGTCGCCTAGCTGATCATCCCGATTTGGCGAACTGGCGATTTCACCAGTTGGCGAATTGGCGCCCTTTCAGGCCGCCTTGGCGAGCCGCGCCTTGCAGGCCGCGAAGGCCCAGTCGAGCCAGGGGGTGAGCGCCTCGACATCCGCCTTCTCGACGGTCGAGCCGGTCCAGATCCTGAGGCCCGGGGGCGCGTCGCGGTAATAGGCGATGTCCATCGCTACGCCTTCCTTTTCGAGCAGCGCCGCCAGCTCCTTGGCGAATGCCGCCTGACCCTCGACGGGCAGCCCTGCAACGGCCGGATCGACGATCTTCACGCAGATCGACGTGTTGGAGCGGGTGGCCGGCTCGACGGCGAGGTTGGCGATCCAGGGCGTCTTCTCGATCCAGTCGAACAGCACCTTCGCGTTGGCATCGGCGCGGCGCATGAGGCCCGCCTGGCCGCCGACACTCTCGGCCCAGGCAAGCGCATCGAGATAGTCCTCCACGCAGAGCATCGAGGGCGTGTTGATGGTCTCGCCCTCGAATACCGCCTTCATGAACTTGCCGCCGGAGACGAGCCTGAAGATCTTCGGCAGCGGGCGGGGCGGGGCGTAGCTCTCGAGCCGCTCGACCGCACGCGGTGACAGGACCAGCATGCCGTGCGCCGCCTCGCCGCCCAGCACCTTCTGCCAGGAGAAGGTGGCGACATCGACCTTTGGCCAGTCGATCGCCTGGGCGAACGCGGCGGAGGTGGCATCGACGAAGGTCAGCCCCTTGCGGTCGGCTGCGATCCACTTGCCGTCCGGCACGCGCACGCCAGAGGTGGTTCCGTTCCAGGTGAAGACCACGTCGCGGTCGAAATCGACCTGGCCCAAGTCCGGCAAGCGGCCGTAGTCGGCCCGGATCAGCCGCACGTCGGGAAGCTTCAGCTGCTTGGTGATGTCGGTGATCCAGCCCTCGCCGAAGCTCTCCCAGGCGAGCACATCGACGCCGCGGGCGCCGAGCATCGCCCACATCGCCAGCTCGAACGCGCCGGTATCGGAGCCGGCGACGATTGCGCAGTGGTAGCCGGCCGGCACGCCGAGCACGGACTTGGTCCTGTCGATGGCGAGCTTCAGGCGCGCCTTGCCTTCCTTGGCCCGGTGGGAGCGGCCGAGGAACGCGTTCTCTAGGTTTTTGGGGGACCAGCCGGGGCGCTTGGCGCAGGGGCCGGAGGAGAAATGGGCGCAATCCGGCCGTTTGGCCGGCCTCACAGCATCAGACATCGGTCTACCCTTCCAGATAGCTAGCTCCTCGTTGGGGAGGAGTGTCCCGCGCTCCGGATAGGATTCCCGCCGTCGGCTGTCAACTGCGGCGTTAGGCTGAGACGCTACGCCTCAGGATCACTCGATGTCGAACCGCAGGCCGACGCGCAGCTCGTGCACGATCTGGTCGTCGATGATGACGTGCTGGTTCGGGTTGCCGGCGCCGACGTTCAGCGAGAAGTCCGCGCCGTCGAGGTACAGCAGGCGGTAGCCGAAGTCGAACTTGGTGCTCGGAGTGATGTCGTAGGTGGCGCCGACCATCAACGCGCCGGCGAAGGCGAAGGCGTAGTCCTTGTCGGTGCCGGCGAACGTGACCGGCGGATCGCCGGGGCACAACGCATCGGTACAGGTGATGGTCTGATTGAGGGTGCGCGAAATGCTGTGCAGGACGAGACCGACGCCGGCGCCGACGTACGGCGTGAAGGTGGGGTGGCCCCAGGGCAGATCGATGTAGCCGTTGACGAGGCCGGTCCAGGTGCGGGCGCGGATCTCATCGAAAATGGAGTCCTCCATTTCCAGGCCGGTCACGGGGTCGATGTAGACGACCGAGTCGTCGTCGGCATCGCCGGTGATCTCGTTGCGCACGTCGATGGTGATGTCTGCACGTACCCCGCGCGACAGATAGAGGCCGAGGCCCAGGCCATAGCGCGCGAACTCCTCGAGGCCGGCGTCCTCGCGCAGCGTCGGGGCGTAGACGTCGTACTCGGTCTCGAAGCGCTGGGTGTCGGACCAGTTGTAGCTGATGTCGAGACGGATGTAGTAGTCGGCGGCGAAATCGGGAACCGGCGCGGGAGCCGGCACCGGCACCGCAACGCTCGCCGCGCCACGGCCTGTGCCGTTCGCCTCGGCAGCCGTCGCAAAGCCCGCGGCGAGCACCAGCCCGAGCCACAGGCGGGACGTCCTCTTCCCGATGATCTGCATATGCGCCATTCCCCCGTGAAAAGCGCGCGCGACCGCACGGCTCGTGCGAGGCCGCCGCAACTGCGGACGCAAATCTCAACTTGTCGACTGGAACGCGCACTCGAGGACGGACTGCTGCCGCGCACTGCGGCACACCTCGACAAAGACGCCAGACGCGGGCAAAGCCACGCGCACTTGGATGCGCAACTGATTCAATCGAGACGGTAGTTCACAAGTTTTAACGCGTGCTTAATCATGCCAGCCAGGGGGCATGGGCCGGCAAAGCTGCAACACTGATTGGATAGCTAGTGTCCCGATCGCGAAATTCGTCTCAGGGTGCGGCGGGCTTGGCACGAATTTCGCGATCTGAAGGACACTAGCCAAGTTTATGATTCTAGTGTGATTCAGATCGAGAAGTCCGCTCTCGACCGTAGCTCAGCGCGATCGTGCGGACTTCTCGATCATCACACTAGAGCCGTTCAGGCCGCGGCGGCCTGCTTCACCGCCTCGACGATGTCGCCGACCACGGTCGAGACCAGCGCCTCGTCATCGCCCTCAGCCATCACGCGGATCACGGGCTCGGTGCCCGACGGGCGGATCACCAGGCGGCCGGAGGTGCCGAGCCGCTCTTTGGCGCCCTCGATCGCCTTCAGGACACGGCTGTCCTCGAGCGGCGTGCCGTTGGCATAGCGCACGTTCTGGAGGATCTGCGGCAGGCGCTCGAAGCGGTTGCAGACCTCGCTCACCGGCCGCGCTGTCGAGACGACGACGGACAATATCTGCAGCGCGGAGACCAGCCCATCGCCGGTGGTGGTGAAGTCGGAGAGCACGATGTGGCCCGACTGCTCGCCGCCGACGTTGTAGCCGTGCTTCCGCATGTGCTCGACCACGTAGCGGTCGCCGACCGGCGTGCGCACAAGGCCGAGGCCGAGCCCTGAGAGGTAGCGCTCGAGCCCCAAGTTCGACATGACGGTCGCGACGATGCCACCGGCCGCGAGCTTGCCGCGCCGGAGCCAGCTCTCCGCGATCACCGCCATCAGCTGGTCGCCGTCGACGAGGTTGCCCTTCTCGTCGACGAGCACAACGCGGTCCGCATCTCCGTCGAGCGCGATGCCGATGTCGGCGCGCAGCTCGCGCACCTTCTCGATCAGCGCATCGGGCGCGGTAGAGCCGCACTTGTAGTTGATGTTGCGGCCGTTCGGATCGACGCCGATCTTGATGACCTCGGCGCCGAGCTCCCACAACGCCTCGGGGGCCACCTTGTAGCCCGCGCCATGCGCGCAATCGATGACGATGCGGAGCCCGTCCAAACGCAGGTTGCGCGGCAGCGTGCGCT
>JBIOVC010000071.1:0-7041 GCA_044867545.1 Hyphomicrobiaceae bacterium
CAAGCTGTGAGACTGACGCCTCAGTTTCTCCGGCGCCCTCTCACAGGCGCCGCCTTATTCAGGCGGCCTCGACCTGTGGGGTCGTCAGT
The DNA here is from genome assembly GCA_044867545.1 of Hyphomicrobiaceae bacterium. Lineage (GTDB taxonomy): Bacteria > Pseudomonadota > Alphaproteobacteria > Rhizobiales > Hyphomicrobiaceae > DATLZB01. The sequence continues at coordinate 90 of JBIOVC010000071.1, forward strand.
TTCTTATCCTCCTCGGCACCCTGGCCAGACTTCAGCGCGATGCCGATGTACCGGACCCGTCCAGCGATTTTGGCTTTCTGTACGCCAAGCTCACCGAAATCACGACCAAACGTGGGTAGTGCCAAAGGCTCCTTCTTGTTTTCCTCACACCACTCGCAGTAGTCCTCGTACAGTGACGTTGCCGTCAGGCTCGAGCCATCCTGCGTCTCGATCCGCTCCTTGTAGAAACGCTGCACGTCGTCCTCGGGCGGAATGAGCTTGGCAGCCGGCACCGACCTGTTGTCGTTGGCGCTCGAGCGGCGGCGCTCGCGCGGGGGCTTGGCCTGGATGGCCAGCGTTTCCCCGATCGGCACCGCGTTGAGCTCGGCCATCGCCGGAGGCACCGGAACGTGGCGGTCATACAGACGCCACTGGCTGAAGGCGATGTACATGCCGAGCCCGGAGCCGATCTCGAGCAGCAGTGCGATGAAGATGGTGAGCCCCATCTGCACTTCCTCGAGCCCTCGTCCCGACAGATCGGCGAGTACCTTCGCCTGCGGATCGGCCTCGGTCATCACCGAGCCGCCGCCCGCTGAGGCGAGCTTCGCCGATACGTCGGCGATGCGCGCCTCCAGAGCCGCCGCCTGTTGGGCAGACGCGAGCTCCGACGACAGCGTGAAGAGCTGCTGGCAGAAACCTCGGGTTTGCGCACCCTTTACCTCCGCGCACCCGTTCGACCAGATCCACTCACGCTTCGTCTTGAGGCCCTCGATCTCGCTCTGCACGGTGGCGATCGGGCGATGCTGCGGGATCCAGCCGAGCTGTCCCTTGGCTCGCTCCATATCGGCGCGCAGGTCCTTGTAGGACTGGGCCTCGGCCGCGCGGTGGCCGCTCGAATCGAAGCGGTTGAGCGCGGCATGTCCGAGCGCCGAGGTCAGCGAATACGAGCTGACCACGCCCCAGACGAGTAAGGACGCGATCGCTTGCGACCACATCCGGTTGCGAATAGCGGCGAAGAAGAAGAACGGCACGAGCGCCTTCAGGCAGTCGGCGGCAACACTCGCCGAACCGTAGATCTGCCCGTCGAACTCGGTCCTGCCGAGACTGAAGCCGAAGCGCCAGTTCATCGCGCAGGACACGGCGAGCAGGACGCCCGCCGCCAGAATGCCGCATACACCCAGAGCATGCCTTATTAGCATTTGCCCTCTCCATTTCTTTTGGAGAGGCCCCTCAACGCGCTACCCCCAGAGCCTCACATACGTCATGAGGAAGCGCACGTAATCGGTTGCCGCGACGACTAGAAACACCTGCCGCGTCGTCGTTCGTTCACACGCGCACCAGCGTCCGGCCCGAAAGCGCAAGCCTGCAGGCAGACGAGACCGCCGATGTGATCGAAGACCACCCCCGAAACGCGGACGAAGAGACCCGTTCCCCCAAAGGCCACTGACCCGCAAACCCTGCCCTGTGGAAAACTCTCCCCACCCAAACTTGCGTGCAAAACGAATCGACTAGAACGCCCCCTCTGGTCGGGGACCGTAGCAGATTCGTTGCTAAATGGTAACCGGATCAGCGGGCTAGGCCCGGTGACTGTTGCCGGCACAAGGATCGGGGCTGGACGCGACGATCCCCGGCCGCCAAATTTTCCCCAATATACCGATCAAATATCCACCGTTCATCAACTGGCGCAGCGGGTTGTGTGCGGTGCTCCGGGCTCAACGATCGTATGCGTCGATGGACTGCTGTGACGTCGATCCGGCAGCAGCGAAACCTGCGCTGCCAATTTTGCGTTGGCATCGGTGCGCGTTCGGCTTAGATGTGAGCCGCACAGTGTGACGCCGCAAGCGGGGGCGGTGGAACGCAGTGCGGATGACGCCCTAAGGTACGCGTAAGTAGGCCACGTTCGGAGTACGGCCATGGGCAAGTTTCTCGGCCTCGTCCTGTTCATGAGCGGCGTCGCAATGGCGGCGCTCTGGCTCCCGGGCCGTGACGGCAACCGGCAGCTTGCCGAGGTCGTCGACATCAGCGATCGCGGCGTGGCCCGCGTCGCCCGGCCCGGCCTCCCTGACACCGAGCTTTCTGAGCGGGCCTCCACGCCGGACCAGCCGGCCGCCGCTGCCGTCCAGAGCAGCGCGCAGAAGGCCGCCCCAGCCGCTTCCCAGCCGCGCAGCTCCGCGAGGACCACAGCCAGCGCATCGCGGGTGACAGGCGAGATCGTCGTGACCAACGCCTCGGTGGACGCCGAGACACCGGCCCGGCTCGACTCCCCTCAGCCGGCGAACGGGGAGGCATACTATGCGTTGGTGCGCGACCTGCAGCGCGAGCTGCGCCGCCTCGGCTGCTACTGGGGCGAGATCGACGGCTCCTGGGGTCCGGGCACCCGGCGCGGCATGAGCACATTGATGGGCCGCGTCAACGCCACGTTGCCGGTCAACGAGCCGGATTACATCCTGCTGGCGCTCGCCCGCAGCCAGCCTGATCAGACCTGCCGCAAGCCCTGCCCCGCCGAGGAGCACTACGTCTCCGACACCGGCCAGTGCCAGCCGCGGGCACTCTTGAGGCACGCAGCGACAAACCCGTCTGTAGAGATTCTGCCCGGCGCGATCCCGGGCCAGGACAACGGGCCGCCCAGCGCCTCCTCACCACTGCCCGGGCAGATGTCGATCGGCGGACCGCGTGTCGACGACCCCGATGTGCTCGCCGCACCCATCCAGCGCCCGCGCCCGGTCCAGACCTGGTACAGCCAGCCGCGTCGTGACGCGTCCTGGAAGCGCAAGGTGTTCGGCGACCTCTACGGCCGGTAAGCCGTCTGGCCTCGGCCCAGGCAACGCTTCAGCCCGTCGGCGCCGGCCGGCCGATCCCCTGATAGCGCAATCCCACCGCTCCCGCCTCGTGTGCCTGATAGATGTTGCGCAGGTCGACCAGCGCATCCCCGCGCATCACCGACTTGAGCTGCGCGAGGTCGAGCGCCCTGAACTCGTTCCATTCGGTGAGCACCGCCACCACGTCCGCGCCCTCGGCCGCGCCGAGCGCACCGTCGCACCAGGCGACGCCCGGCAGCAGCGCCTCGCCGTTCTTGCGGCCCTGCGGGTCGTAGGCCCTCACCTTCGCGCCGCGCTCCTGCAGCATCGGCACGATCACGAGGCTTGGGGATTCCCGCATGTCGTCCGTGTTCGGCTTGAAGGTGACGCCGAGCACCGCGACGGTCTTGTTCTCGACCGACCCGCCCGCCGCCCGCACGATCCGGCTCGCCATCGCGATCTTGCGCTCGTCGTTGACGCGCTGCACCTGCTCGATCAGCGACAGCGGAGAGCGTGCCTCCCGCGCGGTGCGGATCAGTGCCGCCACGTCCTTGGGAAAGCATGAGCCGCCGTACCCGGGGCCTGGATGCAGGAACTTGTCGCCGATCCGGCCGTCCTTGCCGATCGCGCTCGCCACCTCTTGGACGTCGGCCCCGACGTCCTCGCAGAGGTCGGCGACCTCGTTGATGAAGCTGATCTTGAGCGCGAGGAAGGCATTCGCTGCGTACTTCGCGATCTCTGCAGACTCGCGACTGACGATCACGACCGGCGCGTTGCGGAGCGCGAGCGGCTTGTAGAGGCGCTCCATGAGCGCACGTGCGCGCTCATCATCGCAGCCGACCAGCACCCGGTCCGGGTGCGTGAAATCCTGGATGGCCGAGCCCTCCCGCAGGAACTCCGGGTTGGAACAGACCGAGAAATCCGCCTCCGGCCGGAGCCGGCGCAGGATCGACTCGATCTGCCGGCTGGTCCCGACCGGCACCGTCGACTTGGTGGCGATCACCGTATAGCCGGCGAGGTTCGGCGCGATCTCCTCGACCGCCGCATGGACGTAGGAGAGATCCGCGTGCCCGTCGCCGCGGCGCATCGGCGTGCCCACTGCGAGAAACACGAGATCGGCATTCGCAACTGCCGGTCCGAGCTGGTCGGAGAACGCGAGCCGCCCGGCTTCCAGATTGCGCCGAAGCAGATTTTCGAGCCCCGGCTCGTAGATCGGCACCTCGCCGCGCTTCAGGCTCTCGATGCGCTTGCGATCCTTGTCGATGCACGCGACGTTCCAGCCGAACTCGGCAAAGCACGCCGCCGAGACGAGGCCCACATATCCGGCCCCGATCATGCAGATGTTCAAATGCCTTCCCCTCAGCTCGTGTTCCCGCTCTCCCCGCGACCTTCACGAGCGGGTGAGAGAGAACAAGTTGTACGAACCGACTAGGCCATCGGGCCCGCCACTGCAAGGCACACCTTTGCCGATAGGTTACGGTGCGGCCGGGTGGGAAGTCTGCTCCAGAATCCAGTCGACGAAATCGGTAGACCCGCCGCTCAACGGCACCACCACCAAGGCCGGATTGGTGTAGGGGTGCATCTTGCGGGTCTCGGTGATCACCCGGTCGGCCAGGGCAGCCCTCGTCTTGATGATCATCACGACTTCGCTCTCGCGCTGCCGCTTGCCTTCCCAACGATAGATCGACGTCATCCCCGGCAGGATATTGACGCACGCCGCAAGCCCCTGATCGACGAGCGCGCCGCCGGCGGCTTCCGCCGATTCAGCCGTCGGAAACGTCGAATAGATGAAAACGGGCTTGTCGTTTTCCTGCATCTGAGCGAGCCTTCGGGGGAACCGGGCTCCCCGGACCAGCGCTTTGCCGGGGATAGCACACCATGCCAGAGATCAGCCGCAAATTCGAGAACATCGCTTTCGTCGCCACGGAGGCTCCCGAGGCCCGCGAGGCGCTCGCCCGGCTCGCCGCGCGCTACGGCAACACCGATCCCAAGCGGGCGGACGCCATCGTCGCGCTCGGCGGCGACGGGCTGATGCTGCAGACGCTGCACCGATACATGAAGGATCGAATTCCGATCTACGGCATGAACCGCGGCTCGGTCGGCTTCTTGATGAACGAATACCACGAGGACGATCTGATCGAGCGGCTCGAGCATGCCGAGATCAACCGCATCCATCCCCTGACGATGACTACCCTCGATAGGGAGGGCCGCATCGATCGCGAGCTCGCCATCAACGAGGTGTCGCTGTTCCGCCAGAGCTACCAGGCCGCCAAGCTCAGGGTCTCGGTCGACCAGAAGGTGCGGCTGGAGGAGCTGATCTGCGACGGAGTGCTGGTGGCCACGCCCGCCGGCTCGACCGCCTACAACCTTTCCGCCTATGGTCCGATCCTGCCGATCAACGCGCCGCTGCTCGCGCTGACGCCCATCAGCCCGTTCCGGCCCCGGCGCTGGCGCGGTGCGCTGCTGTCCAACCTCGCCCACATCGGGATCGAGGTGCTGGAGGCCAGCAAGCGCCCGGTGAGCGCGGTGGCCGACCACTTCGAGGTCCGCTCGGTAGTGCGCGTCGCAGTGGAGGAGGCGCGCAGCATCGAGATGTTCATGATGTTCGATCCGGGCCACAGTCTCGACGAGCGAATTCTGTCCGAGCAGTTCCGCTACTAGGACCCAAAGGGGACCACCAACGAGGCAAGCACCAATGCGCGGCTACTACTTCGAGGAGTTCGACGTCGGTCAGGTGTTCGAGCACGCGATCCGCCGCACCGTCACCGAGATGGACAACACGCTGTTCTCCTGCCTCACCCACAACCCGCAGCCGCTCCACATCGACCGCGAGTTCTCGGCCAAGACCGAGTGGGGCCAACCGCTGATGAACAGCCTGTTCACGCTCGGCCTGATGGTCGGCATCTCGGTCAACGACACGACGTTCGGCACCATCATCGCCAACCTCGGCATGACCGACGTCCGCTTCGGCAAGCCTGTCTTCCACGGCGACACCCTTCACGTGACCTCCGAGGTGGTCGCCAAGCGCGAAAGCCGTTCGCGCCCCGACGCCGGCATCCTCGAGATGCACCACCGGACCTACAATCAGCGCGACGAGCTGGTCGCCGAGTGCCGCCGCCAGATCTTCGTGCGCAAGAAGCCCAGCAAGGACTAGTGTGATGATCGAGAAGTCCGCAACATCGGGTCGAGCCAGCTTCGTGAGCGGACTTCTCGATCTGAATCACACTAGAAGCCTTGATTTGCTAGTGTCCTTCAGATCGCGAAATTCGTTCAGAGTTCGCGGCACCATGAGACGAATTTCGCGATCAGGACACTAGTAGGATGCGATCGCTCCTCTTCGTGCCGGGCGACAGCGAGCGAAAGCTCGCCCGGGCGCTGTCCGCCAACGCCGACGCGCTGATCCTCGATCTTGAGGATTCGGTTGCCGCCGATCGCAAGGTTGCGGCCCGGCATATGTCGAAGGAGTTCCTGGAGGCCTCGAAGGTATCGCCTGCCGGGCTGCGCCCTCGGCTCTACGTGCGCATCAACGCCCTTGCGACACGCGACTGGCAGGAGGATCTCGCGGCCGTGGTCGCGGCAAACCCCGACGGGATCATGCTGCCGAAGTCGAGATCGGGCGCCGACGTGCACCAGCTTTCCGTCGCACTCGGCCATGCCGAGGAGCACGCCGGGCTGGCGGCAGGCGCACTCCGCATCATCGTGCTGGCGACCGAGGTGCCGGCATCCCTGCTGCTGCTCGACACCTATATTGGCTCGAGCTCGCGTCTCGAGGCCCTGACCTGGGGGGCGGAGGACCTGTCGGCGGAGCTCGGCGCCACCGTCACCCGCGAGGCGAGCGGCGAGCGCACCTCGCCCTATCGCCTCGCCCGCGACCTGACGCTGATCACCGCCGCAGCGGCCGGCGCCATCGCTGTCGACACCGTCTATGTCGAGTTCCGCGACCTGGACGGCTTGAAGCAAGAGGCCGAGCTCGCCGCCCGCGACGGCTTCACGGCCAAGCTCGCCGTCCACCCCGATCAGGTGCCGGTGATCAACGCGGCGTTCACGCCGACGCTTGCCGCCGTCGCCGAGGCCGAGGAGGTCGTCCGCCTGTTCCGCGACAATCCCGGCACCGGCGTGATCTCGCTTGATGGACGGATGCTCGACCGGCCGCACCTCGTCCGCGCCGAGCGCAC
>JBIOVC010000072.1:0-2956 GCA_044867545.1 Hyphomicrobiaceae bacterium
CCGGCACGCCGGGCAGCGGCTGGCCGTCGGGGCCGACCGGCGCCGGCATCGCCTTGGCGTCGGGACCGGCATAGGTGGCTTCGAGATCGATGATGTCGCGCAGGAAGATCTTGTTGTCGTTGAGCTCGTCGCGCCAGATGATGACCGCCTGGAAGGTGAGCGGGCTCTCGCACAGCCCGGCGATCATCGCCTCGCGGCCGGCCTCGATGCGCTTGGCGATCGCGATCTCGCCCTCGCGCGACAGCAACTCCACCGAGCCCATTTCACGCAGATACATGCGGACCGGGTCGTCGGTGCGCTCGGTCGGCTCCTTGGTCTCGGCTTTGGCCGGGACCTTCTGCTGGACTTCGACCAGCTCGTTCTCGCCCTCCGGCTCGTCGTCTTCTTCCTCCTTATCGTCGTCGTTGGCCTCCTCGGTCTCGACGACGTTGACGCCCATCTCCGAGAACATCGCGAGCACGTCCTCGATCTGCTCGGAATTGACCTCCTCCGAGGGCAGGACGGCGTTGATCTCGTCGTGGGTGACGTAGCCCCGTTTCTTGGCGGTGCGGATGAGCTTCTTGACCGCGGCGTCCGACAGGTCGAGCAGCGGGAGCGGCTGATCCGGGGTCTCGGGCGTCTCCTTCTCGGGCGCCTCCTGTTCCTTGACCGCGGTCTCCTTGGTGCTCGAGGCCTTCTGCGTGGCCTTGGTCTTGCTCGCCATCAATCTCTCCTCACGTCCCCACTGTCGGGGGAACCACGTCCCCCTATCCTTAGGAGAACGACTCCATCCCCCGTGGGGGGACACTCCGCCCCCCTGAGGATTCCGTCCCCCTACCCTATGGGGACTGACTCGCACCCCCCGGATGAACCCCGGGGACCGTCCAGCCGCGCCCGCCCCTGCCCAGCACCCCGTAGCGGCGAATCACGGCGGCCGCCAGTGTTACCGGAGCCCCCTAAGCTCCGATTAACCCTATCCCGCGGCGGAACCCAAGCCCTTTCGGACATGGAGCTTTTCGCCGCGAACCAGGGCCGGCCGGGGCGTCCATCCCGGCCGATATCCACCACTTACAAGGTCTGTGCGGTGCGGCCCGACGCGGCGCCAAACCCCTCGATCAGGGCCTCGGTGCCGTCGAGGACCGACATCCGGGCCTTCACGTCCTGCAACCAGGAATAGTTGGCCTCGGTCGTCTCGCGTCCCAGCGCCTGCTCGGCGTCCTTGAGCTCCCTAAGTAAGGAGTGCCATTGCCGATGCAAGGCGATGAGCTGATTCCACGTCATCAGTACGTCCTCGGGACCCGCCTCCGGCCGCGCCCCCCAGACCGAGGCGGTGGTGATCGCCTTCTCGGTCCGCGAAATCTGCTCGGCGAAGCCGCGGCGGATCAGCTCTTCGCGCATGGCAGCGCCGTCATGGTGGCCGTCGTGCGCGGCGATATCGATCAGCGCGAGCTTGAGCTTCTCGGTCTCCGGGTGGCGGAACTCGATGCCGGAAATGTCCTCCAGGTGGTCGTGCAGCAGCCAGGGATGGTTGATGGCAGACTGCAGGATCAGCGCCTCGCGGAGCGGGATGACAACGCGATGGCCGCGATGCACGGCGCTCGCCGCCAATTGCGGGCTCGCGACCACATAGGGCGTGCCGCTATGGAGTCCCGGCGCCGGCGGCCGGCGGGCAAAGCCGCCGCGCCCCTGCGACTTGCGATCGCCCCAGCCGCCGCCGCTCCAGTTGCGCTCGCCCCATTGGCGGCCCCCCTGCGCGGTCCGCGCCGGAGCACCGGCGGGCGCCAGCAGATTGCGCAGTCGCGCGCCAAAATCCTGCCGATAGTATTTTCGCACGGTCTCGTCGGCGATCGTCATGGTGACTTCGCCGAGACGCGCTTCCAGCGCCGCGCGGCGCTCCGGCGTGTCGAGCGGATTGGCCTCGGTCTCGCGCGACCACAGCACGTCGGCGAGCGGACGCGCGCCGCCGAGCAATTCGACCACCGCGTCGCGGCCGCCGGTGCGCACCAGATCGTCGGGATCGTTGCCTTCCGGCAGTGTCGCGAATTTCAGGCTCTTGCCGGGCTTGAGCAGCGGCAACGCGATATCGACGGCGCGATAGGCGGCGCGGCGGCCGGCGGAATCGCCGTCGAAGCAGAGCACCGGCTCGTCCGCCATCTTCCAGCAGAGCGCGAGCTGCTCGGCGGTCAGCGCGGTGCCGAGCGGCGCCACCGTCGCTTCGAAGCCGGCCGAGGCCATGGCGATGACGTCGACATAGCCCTCGACCGCCACCACCTGCGCGAAAGGATTATCTTGCGCAGACTGCGTAGACTTGCCTGCGTTATGCGCGGCGGTACGCGCATTCGCGATGTTGTAGAGCGTCGCGCCCTTGTGGAAGAGCGGCGTCTCCGGCGAGTTCAGGTATTTCGGCTGCGCGTCCTTCTCGAGCGTGCGGCCGCCGAAGGCGATGACGCGGCCGCGGAAGTCGCTGATCGGGAAGATTACGCGGTCGCGGAAGCGGTCGAACGGCACCGGGATATCGTCGCCGCTGATCAGCAGGCCGGCGGCCACCATGTCCTCGACCGATACGCCTTCCTTGCCGAGATGCTCCTTCAGCGCAAAGCGCTCGGGCGGCGCATAGCCGAGGCGGAACGTCACTTGGGTGGCCGGATCGACGCCGCGGTCGGCGAGATAGCCGCGCGCCCGCGCGCCCGCCCGCGAGGCGAGCGTCGCCTCGAAGAATTTCGCCGCCAGCTCGACCACGTCGTGCAGTGTCTTCCTGCGCTGCTCGCGCGCCTCGTCCTCGTGGGAGACTTTCGGCAGCGGCATGCCGGCTTCGTGCGCCAGCCGCTCGACCGCCTCGGGGAACGTGACCCCCTCGGTCTGCATCACGAAGTCGAAGATGTTGCCGTTCTTGCCGGAGGAGAAGTCGAACCACGCCATCTTCTGGTCGTTGACGAAGAACGAGGGCGTCTTCTCCTTGTTGAACGGCGACAGCCCC
>JBIOVC010000073.1:0-11609 GCA_044867545.1 Hyphomicrobiaceae bacterium
ACGGCGGCTGGGAGGTGCTGGGCCGCGGTGTCGGCGGCCTCAGCCAGCCGGCCGGACCGCTCGACTTCGGCAACTCCGGCACGGGCGTGCGGCTGATGATGGGCGTGATCGCCGGCCATCCGATGACCGTGACGGCGATCGGCGACAGCTCGCTCAGCCGCCGGCCGATGGGCCGCGTGCTCAAGCCGCTCAAGGAGATGGGGCTCGAGGTGCTGGATGGCGGCCGCGACACGCTTCCGCTCAGGCTGCGCGGGACCGACGAGCTGGTGCCGATCAGCTACGAGCTTCCCGTCGCCTCCGCGCAGATCAAGTCGGCGGTGCTGATCGCCGGGCTGCACGCGGCGGGTGAGACGACGGTCGTGTCCGCGCCGACGCGCGATCACACCGAGCGCATGCTGCGCCACTTCGGTGCCCGCATCCGCGTCGAGCCGCGAGGCGCGCTGGAGGCGATCACGGTCGCCGGCGATGCCGAGCTCACCGGCTCCGACGTGATCGTGCCGGGCGATCCGAGCTCGGCGGCGTTCCTTGCCGCCGCCGCGCTGATCGTGCCCGGATCGGAGATCACCGTCGAGAACGTTCTCGTCAACCCGACGCGGACCGGCTTCTATCAGACGCTCGCCGAGATGGGTGCCGACGTCTCGTTCTCGAATGCGCGGGAAGCCGGCGGCGAGCCGGTCGCCGACCTGGTGGTCAGGGCCTCCAAGCTCAAGGGCGTGACGGTACCGGCCGAGCGGGCGCCCAGCATGATCGACGAATATCCGATCCTGGCGGTGGTTGCCGCTTTCGCCGAGGGCGAGACGCGGATGGAGGGCCTCGCCGAGCTCAAGGTGAAGGAGAGCGACCGGCTGGCGGCGACAGCGGCGGGGCTCGCCGCGAACGGAGCCGCGGCCAAGGTCGACGGCGACTGCCTGATCGTCTCGGGGAGCGGTGCGGTCAAGGGCGGCGGCACGGTCGTGACCCACATGGACCACCGCATTGCGATGTCGTTCCTGACGATGGGGCTCGCCAGCGACCGCCCGGTCGCGGTGGACGATGCCGCCATGATCGCCACCAGCTTCCCCGAGTTCCGTGGACTGATGGAAGAGCTCGGCGCGCAGTTTCGCGAGGACGGCCGGTCATGACCGTCGCGGTTCACCAGAGTGCTCCGCCGTTGCTGCGCGTCCCCCCTCCCCCCTCGTTGGGGAGGGTTGGGGAGGGGGGGATCGCAGAACATCTGCCGACGGGGTTCCCCCCACCCCTGACCCCTCCCCACAAGGGGGAGGGGAACAGCGCTGGGCGCGAGGGGCGCGCGTCATGATCATCGCGATCGACGGCCCGGCGGCCTCGGGCAAGGGCACGCTCGCTCAGCGCATCGCCCAGCACCTCGGCTTCGAGTGGCTCGACACCGGGCTCCTCTACCGCGCGGTCGCCCGCGACCTGCTCGCCTCAGGTGCGGCCGTGACCGACAAGGCGGCGGCGATCGCGGCTGCCGGCCGGCTCGATCCGGCCACGCTGCGCGATCCCGGACTTCGCAGGCGCGAGATGGACGAGGCCGCCTCGATCGTCGCCGCGATCCCCGAGGTCAGGGCGCAGGTGCTCGACTACCAGCGCCAGTTCGCCCGCCGCAAGCCTGGTGCGGTGATCGACGGGCGCGACATCGGCACGGTCGTATGTCCCGGCGCCGACATCAAAATCTTCGTTACCGCCGACCCCAAAGTGCGGGCCGCCAGGCGTTACAGGGAGTTGATTGCCAAGGGCGAGCGGGTGACCGAGGCCGACGTGCTCGAAACCATCCTCGCCCGCGACCGCCGGGACCGGGAGCGGGCGGTCTCCCCGCTCATCGCCGCCGCCGATGCGATATTGCTCGATACGACCAACTTGGATATAGAGCAGGCATTCGAGGCCGCCGTCGGACTGATCAAGAGGAAGATCGGCCAATAGGGCGTTCCCCCAAGGGAAAGCTCAAGTCTCGTTGGTGGGAAGCCCCCTCCGCAGCGGCCCGGCATCAAAACAACGACGTACGGGGCGTGAGTGAGCGCAGCCCGGCACGGTAGGCGTGCCGGCGGCTCTTTACGCCTCATCCGCATCAACGTGCCCGGGGGATGCGGCCCCGGCATACAGCAATCGCAACAGGAGACTTGATGAGTACGCTTCAGACTTCAAAGGAGATGTCACCGAGCCGAGACGAGTTCGCGGCGATGCTGAATGAGACGCTCGCCGAGGACGCATACGAGGGCAATGTCGTCAAAGGCAAGGTGGTCGCGATCGAGAAGGACCTCGCGGTCATCGACGTCGGCCTCAAGATGGAAGGCCGCGTTCCGCTCAAGGAGTTCGGGATCGCCGGCAAACCGGCGCAGATCAGCGTCGGCGACGAGGTCGAGGTCTACCTCGAGCGGATCGAGAACGCGCTCGGCGAAGCAGTGCTGTCGCGCGACAAGGCGCGGCGGGAGGAGAGCTGGAACCGGCTCGAGAAGCAATTCGAGGCCGGCGAGAAGGTGCAGGGCGTCATCTTCAACAAGGTCAAGGGCGGCTTCACCGTCGATCTCGATGGCGCGGTCGCGTTCCTGCCGGGCTCGCAAGTCGACATCCGCCCGGTGCGCGACATCGGCCCGCTGATGCACCAGCCACAAATGTTCCAGATCCTGAAGATGGACCGCCGCCGCGGCAACATCGTCGTCTCACGCCGTTCCGTGCTCGAGGAGACGCGGGCCGAGCAGCGGGCCGACATCGTCGCCCGCCTCGAGGAAGGCCAGGTGATCGAGGGGCTCGTCAAGAACATCACCGATTACGGCGCGTTCATCGACTTGGGCGGCATCGACGGCCTGCTGCACGTCACCGACATGGCCTGGCGCCGCGTCAGCCACCCGAGCGAGATCGTCAACGTCGGCGATACCGTGAAGGTGCAGATCATCCGCATCAACCCGGAGACGCAGCGCATCAGCCTCGGCATGAAGCAGCTGCAGTCCGATCCCTGGCAGGCGATCGAGACCAAGTACCCGGTCGGCGCGCGGTTCACGGGAACCGTCACGAACATCGCCGACTACGGTGCGTTCGTGGAGCTGGAGCCCGGCGTCGAGGGCCTGATCCACGTCTCGGAGATGAGCTGGACCAAGAAGAACATCCATCCGGGCAAGATCGTCTCGACCAGCCAGCAGGTCGATGTGCAGATCCTCGAGGTCGATCCCAACAAGCGGCGCATCTCACTCGGGCTCAAGCAGACCCAGGACAATCCCTGGGAGTCCTTCCTTGCCCAGCACCCGAAGGGCTCTGTGGTCGAGGGGCCGATCCGCAACATCACCGAGTTCGGCCTGTTCGTCGGTCTTCCTAGCGGCGTCGACGGGATGGTGCATCTCTCCGACCTCGACTGGAACAGGTCGGGCGACGAGGCGATCAAGGACTACAAGAAGGGCGACACGGTCAAGGCCGTGGTGCTCGACGTCGACAGCCAGAAGGAGCGGATCTCGCTCGGCATCAAGCAGGTCGCGGGCGATCCGCTCGACTCGCTCTCCAAGTACAAGAAGGGCGACGCGGTGACCTGCGAGGTGATCGGCGTGCAGGACAACGGTCTCGAGGTGAAGATCGTCGGCGGCGACATCACCACCTTCATCAAGCGCTCCGACCTGTCGCGCGACCGCTCCGAGCAGCGGCCCGAGCGCTACAATGTCGGCGATAAGGTGGACGCCGCGGTCATCAATGTCGACAAGGCCGGGCGGCGCATCTCGGTGTCGATCAAGTCGCTCGAGATCGCGGAGGAGAAGCAGGCGGTCGCGCAGTACGGCTCGTCCGACAGTGGCGCCTCGCTCGGCGACATCTTCAAGGCTGCGATCAAGAAGCGCGAGGAGGTCGACACGAAGGAGGAGTAGGTCCGCCTTCGTCGGCTGGAATTGCAGGGGTCAGACCCGACGGGTCTGACCCCATCTCACCCGGTTGCAGGAGTTATCACGGCGCGGTCCATGGGCCGCGCCGTTTAGCTGGTGAGGGCAGGTTACTGACGCGCCGTGCCGGTCTTCAATCGCTCGACATTGCGAGAATGGCGCCGACCACGCCGCCCTCAATCGGCCGTTCCGCATACTGTTTCACGCGCGCGCCCACGTGCTGGATGATCTCGTCAGCTGAGTAAGCGCCACGCGGCGGCGCTTGCCCCGGCGTGATATTCAGCACGCGAATGTAGGTGTCTTGCCCTGGCTTAACGTAGTGATGCGTCGTTGGCGGGTTGTAGGTTGTCGTCGCCATGTTGCCGACGAAGGTTGTCTGAGCGGTGCCGCCCGTCGTTATTTGCCCAACACTTGACGCATCCGCTGCGCTGACGATCGCGAAATGCGTTCCGCCGGCCGCCCTCGTGGTCTCGGCAGCCTTCAGCAGCGTGTAGTCCTGAATTCGCGTTGACGACGTGCTAGCGTTGCCACGCGCCACGATGCGGTAGGTGTCCGCTGTGATCTGCTGGGTATCGACACCGCCGCTAAATCCCATCTGTTGATACGGCGTCGAGCCGCCGCCGATGATCAAGACAACTGCCAAAAGTATCGAGCGCATCGTCGCCCCCGCAAAGTCAGTGCCCGGCGAGAGTGAGGCGCGAGTCGCCTACCGGGCAACTGCGCCTGCTTGCACGATCCAGGTTATCCACGGGACTTGTGGACCCTACCAGCGCGTGGTCGCGAATTCGGTTGGTGTTCGGTCTCGCCCAAGGCTCGACTGTCCTCCCTCCCTCCACCGGCCCCGCAGGGGCCAAAGCCGGCAAGGCCGGCTTGTGCGCCTTCGGCGCGGGGGGGGAGTTGGGGAGGGGGGTATGGCAGAACGGTCAAGGTGGGGATTCCCCCCACCCCTAACCCCTCCCCGCCAGGGGGAGGGGAAATCAACGGTGCTACTGCATAGCAGTCACGCAACGACCCTTCCCCCGGCGCGGCGCCAGGCATCGAGACCGCCTTCGATATGGCAGGCGGACGTGATGCCGGCGTCCTGTGCTGCCTGCACCGCCATGGCGGAGCGCTCGCCGAACGCGCAATAGAAGACGAGGCGCTTGCCCGAGGCGAGCTGGCGAAGCAGGCCGCTCGGCTCGAGGTTGTCCTGCAGGTCCGCGTAAGGAGCGTGGATCGAGCCTTCGATCTCGCCGTAGCGCTTGCGCTCGCGTGGCTCGCGCAGGTCGACCAGCACCAGATCGGTCCGGCCGACGAGGCCCACTGCCTTGTCCGCCTTCAGCGCCCAGCCGCGCCGCGCGATCTCGTCCTGCGCCAGGCCGACCTTCATATTGGCCGGCACGGCGACGTCCATCATCTTCGGATTGGGCAGCTTCAGGTTGTTCATCAGCTCGATGTACTGCTCGACCGACTTCACCTGCAGGCGCGGGTTGAACCGGCGCTCCTCGCCGATCGTGCTCACCGTGTCGCCCTTGTAGTCGTGGGCGGGGAACACGAGTGTGCTCTCCGGCAGCCGCAGCAGGCGGCCGAAGATCGAGTCGTACTGGGCGCGCGCATCGCCGTTCTGGAAGTCGGTGCGGCCGGTGCCGCGGATCAGCAGGGTGTCGCCGGTGAACACGCGGTCACCCATGACGTAGGAATAGGAATCGTCGGTGTGCCCCGGTGTGTAGATCGCATCGAGGCCGATGCCCTCGATCTCGAGCCGGTCGCCGTCTCTCACCCGCATCGAGACGATATCGGCCTTGGTCTGCTCGCCCATGACGGTGATGCAGCGCGTGCGGTCGCGGAGCGCACCGAGGCCGGTGATATGGTCGGCGTGGAGGTGGGTGTCGACGGCCTTGACGAGCCGCAGATCGAGCTCGTTCAGGAGCTGGATGTAGCGGTCGACCTTCTCGAGGACCGGATCGACGATCAGCGCCTCGGCGCCCTGGCGGCTCGCGATCAGGTAGCTGTAGGTCGACGAGGTGGTGTCGAAGAGCTGGCGGAAGATCATGGCGTCCTCCGTTGAACGCTTGCTGTGAATGGCAGGTGCTGCGACGCTCTCGCCTGCGGCAGAGACGGTGGCGATGCTGACGGGGCGCTGGGTGAGCCACGCCAGGGAAAGGCCGCTCAGCATCGCCGGCACGAACACGAGCGTGCCGGGCGCCAGCAGCGAGAGCGAGGTGACGGCGGGGCCGGGGCAGAAGCCGGAGAGGCCCCAGCCGATGCCGAAGAGGCCCGAGCCCACGAGCAGCCGTCCGTCGAGGTCGGTCCGCTTCGGGAGCTGGAAGCCGCCGGCAAGAAGCGGCGCGCTGCGCCGCCATGCGAGGCGGTAGCCGAGGAAGGTGACGGCGACTGCGCCCAGCATTACGAACGCGAGGCTCGGGTCCCAGGTCCCGGCCAGGTCCAGGAAGTTCACGATCTTGGCCGGATCGGTCATGCCGGAGATCACGAGCCCGAGGCCGAACACGAGACCGATCAGAGCATTCAGCACGACGCTCATCGTCAGCCCCCGATGGCGTGGCGGAGGAGGTAGACCGTTGCGATCGCGGTCGCCATGAAGACGGCGGTCGCCACGATCGAGCGCACCGACAGGCGGGCGATGCCGCAGACGCCGTGGCCACTGGTGCAGCCGCTCGCCCAGCCGGTGCCGAGCCCGACGAGGAGGCCGGCGGCGATCATCAGCGGCAGGTTCTGCGAGACGGTCTGCATGACGGCGGCGCCGGTCGCCGCCTGAACGGCGATGGGCGCTGCGACGAGGCCCGCGACAAACGCCAGATCATCGCCGATGTTGCGATCGCCGTAGGGCGGGAGCAGGCGGGCGAGGATGCCGCTGACGCCGGCGATCCTGCCCTGCACGAGCATCAGCAGCACCGCGGCCAATCCGATCAGCGCGCCGCCCGCCAGCGATGCCAAAGGCGTGAACTCGGTTGTCGTCATCGCGCGCATCCTTGGATTCGTTTTCTCGCGCCCGAGTATACCAGCGCCTGGCTCGCCTACGGAACTGGCTCTTGCCGCAATGTGTCAGGGGGCAGGTTTGGAGATGCTGAGCAGGCTTGCGTAGGCGTCGCGCGTCGCGGCGGCGACCTGCGCTGTCGTGAAGCCATCGAGCACGCGTTGGCGCGCGGCGGCGCCGAGGCGGGCGCGTAGGTCAGCGTCCGGCGCGAGCGTGCCGAGGGCATCGGCAAGGGCGTCTGGGTCGCCCGGCGGCACGATCAGCCCCTCGACGCCGTGACGGACGAAGTGGCGGCAGCCCGGCACGTCGGTGACGATCAAGGGCCGCGCGGAGGCGGCGGCCTCCAGCACCGCTCGCGGCATGCCTTCGCGGGTGATCGCCGGCAGCACGGCGATGTCGGAAACGCGCCAGACGGCGCCGATGTCGGAGACGAAGCCGTGCCAGGTGACGCGGCCGTTGCCATGCCAGGCCTCAAGCTGTCTCGTCGGGACGGCGTCGGGATTGTCGTCGTCGGTCTTGCCATAGAGCGAGACCGCGATTTGGACGCCGCGCTCGGATAGCCGGCGCGCGGCCTCGACCAGCACATCGACGCCCTTGGAGCGGATCATGCGGCCGACGAAGGCGGCGACGGGGACGGCGTTGCCGGTCGGCGGCAACGCAGGGAAGGCGTCGGGGTCGATGCCGGCTCCCCCTAACAGCGTGACGCGATTACCGGGGCCGGCGCCGCCCTCCACGAGGAAGGCGACGTCGTCGGGGTTCTCGGCGATCAGCCAGGCGTTGGGGCGGCGGAGCACCCAGGCGAGCTGGCGCATCGCCAGCGGGCGCACGAGACGCGCCGCGGCGGTCTCCGAGATGCCGAGGAAGCCGAGGCCGGTCAGATGCAGCATGACGCTCGGCCGGTAGGTCACGAACCTCAGCGCAAGGCCGGTGATCACCAGGCTCTGCATGGCGATGGCGTGCACGACGTCGGGGCGCTCGGCGCTGATCAGGCGGGCGAGGCGGCGAACGGTCGCGGCCTGCCGCAGGGGG
The DNA here is from genome assembly GCA_044867545.1 of Hyphomicrobiaceae bacterium. GTDB lineage: Bacteria > Pseudomonadota > Alphaproteobacteria > Rhizobiales > Hyphomicrobiaceae > DATLZB01. The sequence continues at coordinate 7,858 of JBIOVC010000073.1, forward strand.
CTCAGCGAGGAGCGCTGGAAGTCGAAGCCGATAGGGCGGCAGCCGAGCGCCTCGATCTCGGAAAGGCGGCCGGAGGAACGCGTTGCCACGACAACCTCACTGCCGATGGCGGCGAGCGTCGACAGCAGGCCGCGGAAATGGGTCAGCGCGAACCAGTCCTCGGTGATGCAGACGAGGATCTTGCCGGCGTTCGGCACTCTATTGTGCATCGCATCCTTCCGGACCCCGAGCTTTCGGCCCTGCACCGCCGGGCCAGGCTCGTCCAAAGGCGGTCTTGCAGGCGGCAAATTCGGCGTGTCATGCTTGGCCGATCCTGGAAATGTCTAGCACACACCCTCAGGGAGGAATGAGACATGTACTCACGCCGTGACGTCCTGAAGACCGGGCTCGCCGGCTCCGCGGCTCTCGCACTGCCATTCTCTCCCGCATCGGCGCAGGCGCTGACCTCGCTCGAGCTGTTCATTCCCGCGGCGCCCGGCGGTGGCTGGGACGGAACTGGGCGCGCGATCGAGCTCGCCATGCGGGCGGACAACATCATCAAGGAGTTCAAGTTCGAGCACGTGCCGGGCGCGGGCGGCGCGGTCGGCCTGCCGAAGTTCCTTGGCAAGAAGGGCCAGGGCAACGCCGTGATGGTCGCCGGCATGGTGATGATCGGCGCAACGGTCGCCAACAACTCGCCGGTGAAGCTCACCGAGGCAACGCCGATCATGCGGCTAACGGCCGAGTACGAGGCGATCGTGGTGCCGGCGGCATCGCCCTTCAAGTCGATGAAGGACCTCGTCGCGGCATTCAAGGCCGATCCCGGCAAGATCTCCTGGGCGGGCGGCTCAGCAGGCGGCACCGACCACATCCTGGTCGGACTGATTGCCAAGGCTGCCGGCGTCGATCCGCGCAAGATCGCCTACGTGGCCTACGCGGGCGGTGGTCCGGCGCAGGCGGCGCTGCTCGGCAACCAGGTGAGCGCCGGCGTCTCCGGCTACAGCGAGTTCGCCGAGCAGGTCAAAGCCGGCAAGCTCCGCATCATTGGCATCTCGTCGGAGAAGCGGCAGGAGGGCATCGACTCGCCGACGCTGCACGAGCAAGGCATCGCGGTCGATCTCGCCAACTGGCGCGGCGTGTTCGGCGCTCCCGGCATAACGGCGGCGCAGCAGAAGGCGCTGATCGACCTGTTCGAGAAGATGGCCGCGGGTCCGGCGTGGAAGGCGGAGCTCAAGAAGCGCGACTGGACGCCGATCTATCTGGCCGGTGCCGAGTTCGGCAAGTACGTGCAGGACGACACCAGCCGCATCACGGGCATCCTGACCGACCTCGGCCTGAAGAAGGCATAAGGACGAGGTCACGTGGCCGCAAAGCCCGCTTGGAGCGAGGTGGCGATCGGGGCCGGCACGGTCCTGCTCGCCGCCGTCGTCGGGTGGCAGACCCTAGCGATATCCGGCACCGCGGCGATCTACGCCCAGGTCGGGCCGGCGGTGTTTCCGTGGATGGTCGCCGGGCTGCTCGCGGTGCTCGGCGCGATCCTTGCCGTGCAGGGGCTCCTCGGCGGCAACATCGAGGCTGCGGATGACGAGGAGCTTCCGCCGCTCGACATGGCCGGGGGCGTCTGGCTGCTCGCTGGCCTCGCGCTCAACGTCGCGCTGATCGACTGGATCGGCTTCATCCTTGCCTCTACGCTCCTCTTCGTCTGCACGGCGCGCGCGTTCCACAGCCGCAACCCGCTGCGCGACGCGCTGATCGGGTTTGCCGTTGCCTTTATCGCCTACGTCGGGTTCGACCGCGTGCTCGGCTACAAGATCGGCTCCGGACTGATCGAGAGCCTGATCTGATGGAAACCCTCAACTACCTGCTGCACGGCTTCTCGGTTGCCCTGACGCCGATCAACCTCATCTGGGCGCTGGTGGGGGTGACGGTCGGCACCGCGGTCGGTGTTCTGCCGGGCCTCGGGCCCGCGCTCACCATCGCGCTGCTCTTGCCGCTCACGTACAAGGTGAGCGCGACGTCGGCCTTCATCCTGTTCGCCGGCATCTACTACGGCGCGATGTACGGCGGCTCGACCACCTCGATCCTGCTCAACACGCCCGGCGAGAGCGCGACGATCGTCACCGCGCTCGAAGGGAACAAGATGGCGCGCCGCGGCCGGGCCGGCGCCGCGCTCTCGACCGCCGCGATCGGCTCGTTCGTCGCCGGCACGATCGCTACTGTCGGCGTCACCTTCCTCGCCGAGCCGGTCGTCAACCTCGCGCTCAAGTTCGGCCCGGCCGAATACTTCTCGCTGATGGTGCTGGCGTTCGTGACGGTCTCGGCCGTGCTCGGCGCCTCTGCCGTGCGCGGCCTCATCTGCCTCGGCCTCGGCATGTTCCTCGGGATGATCGGCATCGACCTGCAGACCGGCCAGGCGCGCTTCACGTTCGGGCTCACCGAGCTGCTCGACGGCATCAACGTGATCGTGGTCGCGGTCGGGCTGTTCGCGGTCGGCGAGACGCTCTACTTCGCCGTCTATCAGCGGCGGGACGACAGCGAGGTGCTGGCGGTCAGGGACTCGATCTGGATGAGCCGAGAGGACTTCAAGCGGTCCTGGAAGCCCTGGCTCCGTGGCGCCGGAATCGGCTTTCCGATCGGCGCGCTGCCGGCGGGCGGCGCGGAGATCCCGACGTTCCTCTCCTATTGGCTCGAGCGGCGGCTCACCAAGCACCCCGAGGAGTTCGGCAACGGCGCGATCGAGGGTGTGGCGGGGCCGGAAGCCGCCAACAATGCCTCGGCGGCCGGCGTGCTGGTGCCGATGCTGGCGCTGGGCCTGCCGACGTCGGCGACCGCCGCGATCATGCTGTCGGCGTTCCAGAGCTACGGCATCAACCCCGGCCCGCTGCTGCTCACCACGCAGCCCGATCTCGTCTGGGGGCTGATCGCCAGCCTCTACATCGCCAACATCATGCTGCTCGTGCTCAACCTGCCGCTGATCGGGCTGTGGGTGCAGATCCTGCGCATCCCGACGCCGCTACTCTACGGCGGCATCCTGGTGTTCGCAACGATTGGCACCTACGGCATCAGCCGCTCGGTCGTCGACCTGCTGCTGCTCTACGTGATGGGGCTCGCCGGATTCCTGATGCGGCGCTTCCACTTCCCGACCGCGCCGGTCATCATCGGCATGATCCTCGGGCCGCTCGCCGAGCAGGAATTCCGGCGGGCCATGACGATCAGCCAGGGCGATCTGATGATCTTCATCGAAAAGCCGCTGTCGCTGGCGCTGCTTCTGATCGCCGTGCTGGCGCTGCTAGGGCCGCAGCTTTGGGCACTCCGACGGCGGTCTGCTGCGTAGCAGCAAATCGATCATCCGCAATAAATGCGCCCTTCCGTGCAGGCGGATCAGTTCCCATCTGCCGGCTTGAGTTGACCCCTCGTTCCCCGTGACGTGCCGTCCGTCCGGCGTTAGAGGTCTTAAGGAGACGCACTGGGGCCGGAGGAGTGGCAAACCGATGTCCGTGACCAAGCCGCAAGTGCTCGAGGCGCTGAAGCGCATCAAGGGCCCGGACCTTTCCGGCAACATCGTCGATCTCGGGATGGTGTCGGAGGTGCTGGTCCGCGACGGCCGGGTTGCGTTCTCCATCACGGTGCCCGCTACGCGCGCCCACGAGCTCGAGCCGCTCCGGCAGGCGGCCGAGAAGGTGGTGAAGGAGCTTGCCGGGGTGACCGGCGTTACCGTCGTGCTGACGGCGGATACGCCGAAGGGCGGGACAGCGCCACAACATGCGCCGGAG
>JBIOVC010000074.1:0-5686 GCA_044867545.1 Hyphomicrobiaceae bacterium
CCGATCGAGCTCATCTCGTTCATCGAGATTCCGAACGCGCCGTCACCGGCAAAGCCTACGCAGGGCGTGTCCGGGTTGCCGATCTTGGCGCCGATGATCGAGGGGAACCCGTAGCCGCATGGTCCGAACAGGCCGGGCGCCAGGTATTTGCGTCCCTGCTCGAATGTCGGATAGGCGTTGCCGATCGCGCAGTTGTTGCCGATGTCGCTGGAGATGATGGCCTCCTTCGGCAGCCCGGCCTGGATCGCCCGCCACGCCTGCCGCGCCGACATCCGGTCGGGCTCGCGCTTGCGCGCATCCCCGTTCCAGCTCGTGCCCGGATCGTCGTCCTCGTGGTCCATGCTCGACAGCGTCTGCAGCCATCGCGACTTGGTCGAGTGGATCAGCGCCTTTCGCTCCTCGCGCCCCGAATTCCCCGCCGACGGCGAAAGCTGCGCGAGCAGGCTTTTCGCCACTGCCTTTGCATCGCCGCAGATGCCGACGGTGACCGGCTTGGTGAGCCCGATGCGGTCCGGATTGATGTCGACCTGGATCACCTTGGCATTCTTCGGCCAGTAGTCGATTCCGTAGCCGGGCAGCGTCGAGAACGGGTTGAGCCTAGTGCCGAGCGCCAGCACGACGTCGGCTTTGGCGACGAGCTCCATCGCCGCCTTGGAGCCGTTGTAGCCGAGCGGCCCGACCGCCAGCCGGTGGCTGCCCGGGAAGCTGTCGTTGTGCTGGTAGTTGTTGCAGACCGGCGCATCAAGCTTCTCCGCGAGCGCTGCGCACTCCGGGATCGCGCCGGCCAGAACCACGCCAGCGCCCGACAGGATGACCGGGAACTTCGCTCCCGAAAGGAGCTTTGCCGCTTCCGCGACCGCACGCGTGCCGCCAGCCGGCAGCTCGAACTCGACGATTGCCGGCAGGTTGATGTCGATCACCTGGGTCCAGTAGTCGCGCGGAATGTTGATCTGCGCCGGCGCCGACAGCCGCTTGGCCTTCGAGATGACGCGGTTCAGCACTTCGGCGACGCGCGAGGGATCGCGCACCTCCTCCTGGTAGCAGACCATGTCGCGGAACAGCGCCATCTGCTCCACTTCCTGGAAGCCGCCCTGCCCGATGGTCTTGTTGGCCGCCTGCGGCGTCACCAGCAGCATCGGCGTGTGGTTCCAGTAGGCGGTCTTGATCGGCGTCACGAAGTTGGTGATGCCGGGGCCGTTCTGGGCGATGGCCATGGCGATCTTGCCGGTCGTACGCGTATAGCCGTCGCAGATCAGTGCGCCGTTGGTCTCGTGCGCGACGTCCCAGAAGGTGATGCCCGCCTTCGGGAACAGGTCCGAGATCGGCATGAACGCCGACCCGATGATGCCGAAGGCGTGCTCGATGCCGTGCATCTGCAAGACCTTCACGAAAGCTTCTTCCGTCGTCATCTTCATGGTTGCGTCCTATTCGTCCTGAAAATCTCCGCCAGTTCCGCGGCCGCGCGCCGCATCACCGGCAAGTGCCGGCGCGCGGTGTCGATGCTCATACGCGCGACCGGCGCCTGCACGGCGACCGCGGCGAGCAGCTCTCCGTTCCTTTCCATCACCGGCACGGCGGCACAGATGACGCCGAGCAGGAACTCCTGCCGGTCGAACGACACCTGCTCCTTGCGGATCCGCTCGAGCTCGATCTCGAGCCCGCCTATGCTGGTGATCGTGTGCTCGGTGTAGGCCTTGAGCTCGATGCTCCGAAGCAGCAGCCGCCGCCGCGCCGCCGGAGCGAGCGCCAGAAACAGCTTGCCGATGGCGCTGCAATGCAAGGGCACCCTGGACCCCACGTTGAACTGCAGCCTGAGCGGCCAGTGCTCGGTCTCCACGCGGTCGAGATACATGACCTCGCCATTGACCACGGTCCCGATATTGCAGGTCTCGTTGACCGTGTTGGCGAGGCGTTGAAGCACGATATGCGGCACCGAATTGTGCATCGAGGATGCGAGCGCGCGGAACGAGAGATCGGCGAGCTTCGTGCCGACCAAAAGCCGCTTGCGCCCGGCCTCGCGCGAGAGATAGCCGCGTTCGAGGAACCACTCGACGAGCCGGTAGGCGGTCGCCTTCGGCAGCTTCAGCGCCGTGATGATGTCCGCGACCTCGACCGGCTTCTGCGCCGTTGCGACGTGCTCGAGGATGGCGAATGTGCGCGCCGTGGCGGTGAGCCGCTCCGGCCGGCCGTCCTGGCCCTCCGGGCGGCGCCCGGGAGCCGGTCGGCTGGACCGCACGGCGCGAGGCGGCTTTGCCCGCTTGGTCCCTGGCACCACGTCCGTCATGACCGCTCCTCCGGCATCCCTGGTCCTTCGGTGGGAGCGAACCGCTTGGCGCGCCACAGGCGAATCGAAGGCAGCACCAGCACGATGATCGTCAGCACCATGATCGTCCCGGCGATCGGCCGCGTGAAGAACACCGTCAAGTCGTTGCCGGAGCTGATCATCGAGCCCATGAACGCCTCCTCCGCGAGCGGCCCGAGGATGACGCCGAGCACCAGCGGCGCGATCGGAAAGCGCAGCCGCTCGAACACGTAGCCGAGCACGCCGAACCCGACCATCAGCCACAGGTCGGTGACGTTGTTGCGGATCGAGAGCGAGCCGACGAAGCACAGGATGATGACGTAGGCCGAGACGAGCGCCTCGGGGAAGTAGAGCACGCGCACCAGCGGCCGGATCGCGAAGTAGCCGATGACGCACATCAGCGCGAGGCCGACGAACAGCGAGGCGAAGATCGTGTAGACCATGTCCGCCGACGACACGAGCACATGCGGGCCGGGTTGGATGCCGTGCAGCATGAACGCGCCGAGGATGATCGCCGTCGCCCCGCTCCCGGGGATTCCGAGCGCGAGCAGCGGCACCAGCGCCCCGCCGACCGATGCGGTCGCCGCCGCCTGCGGCGCCACCACTCCCTCTGCGATGCCGGTTCCCATCTGCGCCCTTCGCCGGCCGATCTGCGCCTCGAGACCGTAGCTGACGAACGAGGCGATGGTGGCGCCGGCGCCGGGGATCAGGCCGGTCACGTTGCCGAGCAGGCTCGATCGCGCGAACACACCCTTGTGCTCCAGCATCTCGCGGAAGCTGGGCAGCTCGGTTCGCGTGTTGCCGACGACCTCGATCTGTTTGCCGGCAAAGCCCGTATCGAGCCGCGACAGCACCTCGCCGATCCCGTAGGCGCCGACCATGACGACCAGGAATTCGATGCCGTCGGCGAGCAGGGCCGAGCCGAACGTCAGCCGATGGGAGCCGTAGATCGGGTCGGTGCCGACCGTGCCGATCAGCAGTCCGACCGACAGGCTGATGACCGCATCAGGCAGCGAGCGGGTGCCGAGCGCCACCACGCTTGTCAGTCCGAACAGCAGGATCGCGAAGTACTCGGGCGAGGAGAACTGCAGGGCGAAGGTTGCGAGCGGCTGCGTGAGCCCCACCATGATGATCGCGGAGACGATGCCGCCGACGAATGCGGCAACGAGCGTCCAGCCGAGTGCCTTGGCCGGCTGGCCGCGCCGCGCCATGGTGTAGCCGTCCCACAGCATCGGCACGTCGATCGGCTCGCCCGGGATGCGGAAGAGGATGGCGGTGAATGCCCCGCCGTAGGTGCCCGACACGTACATCGCAGTGAGCAGCACGATCGAGGCGGTGACGTCCATGCCGTAGGTGAACGGCAGCGCCAGTGCGACGCCCATCACCAGCGTCAGACCCGGAAGCACGCCGATCAGCAGCCCGACGACGATGCCGACCACCAGCATCGCCAGGTTGAGTGGCGTCAGGCAGTTGACGAAGCCGTGTCCGAGCTGGGCGACGATATCGATCATGGCGCGCCGGGGCCGATCCTCACGGGGCCGGGATCAGGAAGAACAAGTCGGTGACGCGGTCGAAGGGTGCAATCCCGCGCGGCAGCGACACGTAGGCGACGCGCAGGAACAGGACGCACATGAAGAGCGTCATCAGCAGACTGAAGGCCCAGATTGCGCCGTGCCTGCGGTAGCGGCCGAGATAGATGAAGGCGGCGAGGAACAGGAACGACGTGATCGGGAAGCCGAGCACGCCGAGCAGCACGGCGTAGAGCGCCACGAGCCCAATTCCGCCGATGAGCAGCAGCGGGTACCGCTGCTCCTCTCCCGCCGCCTCGCCTCCGGCCTCGATCTCGTCCGCGTCTTGTGCGACGGCCGCGCGGCCGAGCGCGATGCGCACGATCTCGAACAGGCAGGCGGCAGCCATCAGGGCGACCGCCGCCCGCGGCCACGTCTCCGGCCCGAGCGTTCCGGGCCGGGGCGTGTAGTCGATGGTGCCGAGATGGACGAACAGCCCCACGGCGATCGCAAGGCCGACGATGTACGGCACAGCGCGCGTCATGGCGGTCTCGCTCGTCCTCTGCATCTTTAGTTCGAGGCCATCGCTTTCTTCATCTCGTCGAGCTGGTCGGCGATGAACTTGGTCGCCTTCGAGGCGTCGATGAAGCTGTCATCGGCGGCGTACTGGTCCTTGAGGAACTTCTTGTACTCCTCGGTCGCCGCGATCTTCGCGAGCGTGTCCGAGACCTTCTTCACCCGGTCGGCGGGCGTTCCGCCGCGCATCACGATCGAGCGGAACTGCGGCAGCGCGACCTGGAAGCCGAGCTCGTAGGATGTCGGCACGTCCTTGAAGGCAGCGAGCCGCTCTTTGCCGAACATCAGGATCGGCCGCATCTGCTTGCTCTGGATGAACTGCGCGACATCGCCGGCCTGCTCGTAGAGGGCATCCGCGTGGCCGCCGAGGATAGAGACGTACCGCTCGTTCGGCTTGGAGAACGGCACCTGCACGAAGTTGAGGCCCTTCTTTGAGATCACGCTGAGCGCGAAGTCGTCGACGCTGCCGAAGCCGAGCGTCGCCACCTTGAGCTTGCCCGGGTTCGCCCGGACCTTCTCCTCGAAGTCCTTCCACGTCTTGATCGGGCTCGACTCGGCGACGAATATGAACGATGGCCCCTGCAGCATGACGGCGGCAGGCGCGATGTCCTTCATCTCCCAGCGCGGGTCCTTGCCGGCGAGCAGCGCGTGGCTGTCGGCGATGTAGATCGCCATCGCATGGCCGTCCGCCGGCGAGGCGAGCAGCTTCGCCATCCCGGTGCCGCCGGTCGCGCCCGGGACGTTGATGACAGGCACGCCCTGGCCGACCATCGGCTCCATCATCTTGCTGACGAGGCGGGCAAGCTGGTCGGCCCCGCCGCCGGGGCCCCACGGCACGATCAGCTCGATCGGCCGCTCGGGGTATTGCTGCGCCAGAACGGGCACGCCACCGAGCAGCACGGCCGAAAGGCCGGCCGCCCACATCCACCGTGTTCGCGCGAAAGCAGTCATGCAGTCCTCCCTTGTTGATCGGCGATTGCGCGGTTCTTACCGATATCGCTCTCTTGATTGACGATGAAGGCTGGCTTGTCACGAAGCGATCGAGCACTCTCCTGCGGCTTCAAAATTCTCGTCATATGAGACCAAAATTCCCATTCATGTTACCAGAACGATTGCGTGTGGCAACAAGCAACCGTGGCGCGGCATCGAGTGTGCCGCCGCCGGTTCACCGCTGTGCAACGGACCTGTCGCCGAGCAGCCGGTAGGGACGCAACGGCGGTCCGCTGTAGAGCGTCAGCGGGCGGATCAGGATGTTGTTTTCCATCTGCTCGAGCACCTGTACGGCCCATCCGGGCACGCG
>JBIOVC010000075.1:0-3764 GCA_044867545.1 Hyphomicrobiaceae bacterium
GGTCCGACTCGCGCCGCATAAACCTGCTCCCGAGGTCTTCCACCGATGACTTTGCTCGGCGTCTACCTGAGAGCGCTCGGCATGCTCGCCTCGGAGCGGTGGCTGACTGTCTGGCTGATCGCCGCCAACACCGCGATCGGCCTCGTGCAGCTCGCCGAGCCCATCCTGCTCGGCCGCGTCGTCGATGCTCTCGCCAAGGGCCAGGACACCTACTTCTACATCGCGCTGTGGGCGGCGTTCGGGCTGTTCGGAATCCTGGCCAGCGTGGTGGTCGCGGTTGCCGCCGACCGGCTGGCGCACCGCCAGCGGCTCGCGGCAATGGCGAGCGCCTTCGAGCGGTCGATCACGCTGCCGATCAGCTATCACGCGGAGCGCGGCTCCGGCGCGGTCGTCCGCATCATCCTGGCCGGCACCGACTCGCTGTTCGGCACTTGGCTCGCGTTCATGCGCGAGCAGGTGGCGGCGATCGTCAGCATCGCGTTGCTGGTGCCGACCGCGATCTTCATGAACTGGCGGCTGGCGGTGCTGCTTGCGCTGCTCGCCACCATCTATGCTGTGCTCAATGCGTTCGTCATCTACCGCACCTCGGACGGACAGGCGGCGGTCGAACGCTATCACATCGATGTCGCCGGCCGCGTCGGGGACGTGCTCGGCAACCTGATGGTGGTGCAGAGCTACGCGCGGCTCGCGGCGGAGGCCTCGGCGCTGCGGGGCATGATGAACGCGCTGCTCTCGGCGCAATACCCGGTGCTGACGTGGTGGGGCCTCCTCACGGTGCTGACGCGGGCCGCCTCGACCATCACCATGGTGGCGGTGTTCGCGATCGGCGCCTGGCTTGCCTCCCAGGGTCAGTCGAGCGTCGGCGAGATCGTGAGCTTCGTCGGTTTTGCGACGCTGCTGATCGCCAAGCTCGAGCAGCTCTCGGGCTTCGTCGCGCGCGTCTTCATGCAGGCGCCGACGCTCCGCTCATTCTTCGAGCTGCTCGATGCCAGCCACGAGATCCGCGACCGGCCCGGCGCGACCCCGCTCGAGGACGTGAAGGGCCGCATCGGCTACGAGCAGGTCTCGTTCCGCTACGGACCCGGCGCGCAGGGCGTGTTCGATCTCAAGTTCGAGGTGCAGCCCGGGCAGACGGTGGCGCTCGTCGGCCCGACCGGGGCCGGCAAGACGACGACGCTCGCCCTGCTGCAGCGGCTGCGCGATCCCGATTCGGGGCGCATCCTGATCGACGGCCGCGACATCCGCGACGTGACGCTCGGCTCGCTCAGGGCGGCAATCGCCGTCGTGTTCCAGGAAGCAGGCCTCTTCAACCGCTCGATCGGCGAGAACATCCGGATGGGATCGCCGAACGCCACCGACGAGGAGGTCGAGAAGGCAGCGCGGCTCGCCGAAGCGCACGAGTTCATCCGTCAGAAGCCCGGCGGCTACGGATTTGTGGCAGGCGAGCGCGGGGCGTCGCTGTCGGGCGGCGAGCGGCAGCGAATCGCGATCGCCCGCGCCATCCTGAAGAGCGCGCCGATCCTCGTCCTCGACGAAGCAACGAGCGCGCTCGACACCGAGACCGAGGGCAAGATCAAGCGTGCGCTGGATGCGGTCCGGCGCGGCCGCACGACCTTCATCATCGCGCACCGGCTGTCGACGGTCGCCAATGCCGATCAGATCCTGGTGTTCGACCAAGGCCGAATCGTCGAGCGCGGGACCTTCCAGACGCTGGTGGCGAAGGGGGGAGTGTTCGCGCGTCTTGTCGCCGAGGGCGGATTCACGGAGCCGACGCGGCCTGACCCCGACGACGCCGGCAGCGCGCCGGCAGCGCCCACCGCCGAGCAGGCGCCCGCGTCCGGTTGAAGGCCGGACGCGGGTCTCGGGTCAGAAGGACGCTGGACTAGAGCTTGTGCGCCATCCGCTCGCGCTTCGTCGCGAGGTAGCGCGCGTTGTAGCGCGAGGCCGACACCACGTGCGGCACCTGCTCGAACACGGTAATGCCGTAGCCCTCGAGGGCCTCGACCTTGAGCGGGTTGTTGGTGAGGAGGCGAACCTCGTGGCAGCCCATGTGCTTCAGGATCTTGGCCGCAAGCTCGTAGTCGCGTGCATCCACCGGCGCGCCGATCGAGATGTTGGCGTCGACCGTGTCGAGGCCGCGATCCTGCGCCGCGTAAGCCTTGATCTTGTTGACCAGACCGATGCCACGGCCCTCGTGGTGAGGAAGATAGATGATGACGCCGTGGTGGCTCGACGTGATCCGCTCGAGCGCCTTCTGCAGCTGCTGGTAGCAGTCGCAGCGCAGCGAGTGGAAGATATCGCCGGTCACGCAACCGCTATGTACGCGGACGATCGGGATATCGGTCTTGCCGTTCTCGATCCGATGCACGAGCGCCATCGCCTGGTAGGACGCAGTCTCGTCCTCATAGGCATGGGCCTCGAGCTCGATCTCCTTGCCCTGGAATTCGATCGGTAGAATTGTCCGGGCGGTGTCTTGGAACATCTGGGCCTCCGGCCCACGCGCTGGGTAGGTCTCTTGTCCCGTCGCCCAACGCCGTGCCAGCACGGCAGCAGCACTGCTCCCACCACCTGGCAATACCACGGATGTGCCGCCAGCCCCAGCACTTCGCGCCGTCGCCGACGCCGTTGCCGGTTGAGCCGACAGGATTGGATTAGACATGGGTATAGCCTCGCTTCAGGAATGCGAACAATCGGATGCAGGAGTTAGTGACGATTGGGCAGCATGCGGCACAGTGTCCGCCACGCCGTCATCTGAGGAGTGGACCAGGAGCCTCGATCAACTGATTTTGTCAGCATACGTGCTGTATAGACCGGAATCCAGGTGCAGAGCTCAGTAGACAACACTATTGGTTGTATCGCCCCGTTCATGCTCCCCTGCAGTCGTGCCGCTTGGCCTATGTGCATCCCCGACATGGTCCTTTGATCCGAACACTGTGGCGCCATTAGGGTGAATCCGTCTCGTTAACGGTTGCAACGATCAGCGACCCGAACCCGGTGGGTGCTCGACCCCCCTGGTCATCCGATCCCGATCTTCGCCATCTTCGCCCACGACATCCGATCATAAACGCGCAACGCCCGAACAAGTTTCGGTGCCTGTTAACCTGCCCCGGAAGCATGCCGTCTGTAGTGCCCGTGAGGCCGTATCCGCGTAAACCATATTTGCATAAATCGTGCCCGCGTCCGGCTCATGCGCGCCCACCTTGCGCGCCGAGGGTCGTGTCCCTGCCAGGCTCGGCGTCGGGACCGGCAGGCCCCGGGACGGGGCGCGTGCGGTCAAGGAAGCGCCGGCGCAGGTCCACCGAGGGCCGCCGGCCGATGCTGCTCCGGTGCTGCTCCAGCCACTTGTGCATCTCGGCGCGGCCCGAGGCATGCAGGTATGTGAGCAGGCTGCGGTCGGGCTTCAGCTTGCTCTCCAGGCCGAGGCCGCCCGTGTACCGGCCGGCCTCAACCAGATGAAAGCGATGGCGCTTCAGGCGCGAAAGGCGGGGCTGCCGCCAGCCGAGATCGGTCGCCTGTGCCATGACGATGGTCTCGATGTCGCGCAGGAGCGGCTGGTTGAAGGTGATGGTGTTGACCTGGTCGGCAATCTCGCGGGCGCTGCGGGGCGGTCCGCGCCGCTCCAGCGGGTTGAGGAGCACGATCAGGGTGTCCTCCACCTCGCTCTCGGCGGCCAGGGTGACAAGGTCCGGATTGGCCGAGAATCCGCCGTCCCAATAGGCATTGCCCTCGATTTGGACAGCATGGTGCAAGGTCGGCAGGCAAGC
>JBIOVC010000076.1:0-2125 GCA_044867545.1 Hyphomicrobiaceae bacterium
CCGATCTTGATGACCTCGGCGCCGAGCTCCCACAACGCCTCGGGGGCCACCTTGTAGCCCGCGCCATGCGCGCAATCGATGACGATGCGGAGCCCGTCCAAACGCAGGTTGCGCGGCAGCGTGCGCTTTGCGTACTCGATGTAGCGCTCCTGGGCGCTCTCGACGCGGGTGGCGCGGCCGATGCGATCGGGGGTGGCCAGTAGCGTCTCGGCCGGCGCATCGACAAGCGCCTCGATCCGCTGCTCGGTCTCGTCGGAGAGCTTGTAGCCGTCGGGATCGAACAGCTTGATGCCGTTGTCCTCGTAGCGGTTATGCGAGGCCGAGATCATGACGCCCAAGTCGGCGCGCAGCGAGCGCGTCAGCATGGCGACCGCCGGCGTCGGCATCGGCCCCAACAGGAACACGTCCATGCCGACGGCGGTGAAGCCCGACAACATCGCCGACTCGATCATGTAGCCTGAGAGGCGGGTGTCCTTGCCGATCACCACGCGATGGGCGTGGCTGCCGTTGGAGAACATCTTGCCGGCCGCCATGCCGATCCGCAGCGCGACCTCGGAGGTCATCGGGCCCTGGTTGGAGCGGCCACGAATGCCGTCCGTCCCGAAATATCGGCGCGTCATGCTCTAACCCTCAGTTTTGGTTGGCGGTGCTCGGCACTCATCTGTTGCCCCAGCCCTGTCCCGCCAGAATTGCTTAAGCATTTTGCCAGTGCGGACGGAAGTCCTCGATCACAACTTGTACGCAACTGTTGCACGCAAAGGTTACATTCGAGCCAAGACTCGCGCCGTCAACCGCCGGACGCCGGATCTGGCATGCTCGCCCAGAGCATTGAACAATCATCGAGAATCGGCTCATAGGTCGCGCCCATGGGAGCGGGGGTTCCGCACCCTCGAGGACGTCCCTCCGAAAGCCGCAGAGCACATGGCCTACTTCCTGGCAGTGGCGAACCGCAAAGGCGGCGTCGGCAAGTCGACGGTCGCGGTCATGCTGGCGCACGCGTTCGCTGTGTGGGGCAGTCGGCGGGTGCTGATCCTCGACCTCGATTCGCAGTGCAACGCCTCGCTGATCCTGCTCGGCGGCCAGGCGTGGAGCGAGGCGCGCAAGTCGGGGCGGACGATCGCCGACTACTTCTACGATCTGTTCGACGGCAACAATCCGAAGCCCCGACAGTACCTGATCGAGGGTGTCGGCGACGTGAAGGACGCCAAGGGCAAGCCGCCGCGGCTTGCGCTGCTGCCTGGCTCGCTGCTGCTCGAGGACGTGCAGGGCGAGCTGTTCCTCAAAGAGGCGAGCCAGGGCAACGACCACGAGGTGGTCGGGACCCGCGTGCGCGGCAAGCTCGAGCGGCTGCTGAAGCGGTTCGCGCCGGACTTCGACCTCGTCATCCTCGACTGCGCGCCGGGGCTGTCGTTCGCAGCGCTCGCCGCGCTGAAAGCCGCCGACCGGGTGCTCGTGCCGTTCCGGCCCGACTACGTCTCGCAGCTCGCCGTCGACCGGGTGGCGCTGCTGATCGAGGAAAAGCGCTCGATCGGCGATCTGGAGGAGCTGCCGCTCGCCGAGCGCCGCTACGTCTGCCTCGCCAACTGCCTGCGCGGCCAGGGCCGTGAGCGCATGCTGGTCGAGGAGATCCGCGTCGCCCACCCGATGCTCGCAACCGTGCTGCCGCAGCGCGACGCGATCGCCAACGCCTTCGACTGGGACCCGCGTCCGAAGAAGCTCGAGGAGAAATACGGCGACGGCACGCAGGATGTGCGTAAACTCTACGATGAGCTGCGGGGCCTGCTCGCAGCGTGAACAAGGCTGCCTCGATGGCCAAGCCTGAACTGATCTGGCCCGGCGAGCGGATGCGGGCCTTCTTCCGAGCGGTGCTGGCGGGCGAGGCGTCGCTCGACGAGGTGACGCGCGAGCGCCTCGTCGCGGCGCTCTCCCGTCCGGTCAACCGCATGTTGGTGTGGCACAACCCGGCCGACGAGATGACGGCGGCACCAGCCGCGCCGGAGCCTGCAGCGGACGAGGCCGCGGCGGCACCGCTTGCCGAGATCGCGCCCTGGCCGGACGCGGCGAGCGCCGAAGAGCGAGAGGCCCCTTTCGACCCCTATGCCTTCAGCGCCGTCGCCGTGTTCAC
>JBIOVC010000077.1:0-7593 GCA_044867545.1 Hyphomicrobiaceae bacterium
TTGACGCCGACGCTGATGGACGAGCTCGGCGCCGTCCTTAGCGGCAGTTGGGGAGCGGGCTGCTGGTGCACGTTTCCGCGACTGACCAAGGAGCAAATGCGCGCGCTGCCCGGCGCCGGCAGCTCGAACGGCCGCAGACGCGAAGCCATGCGCAAGCTCGCCCGACGCCGACGCGCACCGGGTCTGCTTGCCTTTGAGGGGGGCGAGCCCGTTGGCTGGATTGCCGTCGCACCACGCACCGAGTTCGCCCGCATCGAGCAATCCCGCACGACGCCCCGCGTCGACGATGAGGACGTTTGGGTGATCCCCTGCATTACGGTGCGCAAGACCGCGCGCGGCCGCGGCATCGCAGTTGCCCTGATTAGGGCCGCCGTAGCCTACGCCGCGGAGCATGGTGCCCCGGCAATCGAGGCATATCCTCGCGCCGGCGCCGAGCGCACCAACGACGACAACGCTTTCTTCGGCACCGAGCCGCTCTTCCGCCGCGCCGGATTTCGGGTGGTCCGCAAGCCCCTGGAGAACGTCCCGCGCAACTGGCTGCCGCGGGTCGCCATGCGCATCGCCACACCGCGACGCGGGCGGTAGCCCGCTCGACCATTGCCCACACCTCTCCGCTCCGCTACCGCTTGCCGAGAACACTCTCACGAGCAGCGGAGACACGCCATGGCCTACCAGAACATCCTCGTCGAGACGCGCGGCAAGGTCGGCCTCATCACGCTGAACCGCCCGCAGGCGCTCAATGCGCTGAACGGGGCGCTCATCGCCGAGGTGAACCAGGCGCTCGACGCCTTTGACCACGACGACGCCATCGGCTGCATCGTGCTGACCGGATCGGAGAAGGCGTTCGCCGCCGGCGCCGACATCAAGGAGATGCAGTCCCGCACCTCCGTCGATGCCTACCTCGGCGACTTCATTGCCCCCTGGGAACGCATCACGCGCTTCCGCAAGCCGGTGATCGCGGCGGTCTCTGGTTTCGCGCTTGGCGGCGGCTGCGAGCTCGCCATGATGTGCGACTTCATCATCGCCGCCGATACCGCCAAGTTCGGCCAGCCCGAGATCAAGCTCGGCATCATCCCGGGCTCCGGCGGCAGCCAGCGGCTGACGCGCCTTGTCGGCAAGTCGAAGGCGATGGAGATGTGCCTCACGGGGCGCATGATGGACGCGGCCGAGGCAGAGCGGGCGGGCCTCGTCTCCCGCATCGTTCCCTCCGCCGACCTCATCGGCGAAGCGGTGAAGACGGCGGAGACCATCGCCCTGATGTCGCTGCCCTCCGTGCTGATGGCAAAGGAGAGCGTCAACCGCGCCTACGAGACGACACTCGCCGAGGGCATCCGCTTCGAGCGGCGGCTGTTCCAGTCGCTGTTCGCCACCGAGGACCAGAAGGAGGGCATGGCGGCGTTCGTCGAGAAGCGCAAGCCCCAGTTCAAGAACCGGTAGCGGTGTCCGGACCCGCCGCCGGACCGAGCGCCTCGCTCGCCCCGGCGATCTTGCTCTGCGTGATCCCAGCGATCAGGCAGAGCGCCGCGACGGCAAGGCTGCCCGCAAGGAAGATCACGCTGCCCGGCCAGTCGGCCTTGGTGCTCGCCATCTTGCCGGACAGCAGCAGGTAGCCGAGACCGACGATCGCGGCGGCCCCGTGCAGAACGGTGAGCGTCTGCGACATCATCAGTGCACGGCGCGTCCTGAGCGGCCCGTCGTCCCCACCTGTGGTATGCACGTAGAGCAGGAAGAGCAGCGCAACCAGCGCCAGCACCGACCCATACTGCCAGCCGTGCTGCCAGCGAACGCCGGACAGTCCGTAGACGGCAAACATCGCCGCGGAGCCCCAGCCGTAGATGAGCGCCAGCAGCCTGAGATTGCGCCGAAGCGCCACCGATGCCGCGTCAGGCGCAACCTCGACCCCGTCGAGCCGCCACAGCGGCCGGTTGACCTCGATGGCCGTGGCCGTGATGGCGAGCGCATAGAGCAGCGCCGCAGCGACCACGATCGACGGCACGCCGGACTGGACGCCAGACACCATGGCGGCGACGCTCGTCACCACGGCGGCGAGGAGCCACGGGATGCGGTACTGCAGCGACATGCTTGAGACGTCCCCTCCCGGCGACGGCAAGCCCTGCGCCTAGCACGACGCTACCGGCGAGGCGAGCCCCATCCGGGGGATCGGACCTGATATCCAAACACGCTCAGCGCCGGGTCTGCCGCAATGCGTTCGCGCTGATCACGCCGACCGCCAGCGCGCCGAAGAAGAACACGTTGTTGGCGGCCCAGTCCGTGTAGCGCGGAGTGAGGAACCGCGACATCTTGCCGTCGATCAGCAGGCCGAGCACTGCGATCACCATGCCGGCGAGCTGCACGATGGCGAGATACCGCCCGAGCCGCAGCATCGTCTGGTCCTCGCGACCCGCCCGCGCATCCTTCTCGAGCGTCGCCGAGAAGTAGAGGCACAAGCCGGCAGCCACGGCGGACGCCAGGAAGAATTGCCACCACTCCTTCCAAACGAGCACGCCGGTCGCATAAATGGCGGCGAGGGCGAGCGCTCCCCAGAGCCAGATGAGGCCCATCTGCCGCGCGGTGCTGCTGGCGACCGCGCTCTTTACAGCGCCGGACCGGCGCAGCGCCAGATTCTCCCGGACACCCGCGACGGCAAGGCCGAACGCCGCGGCCGCCGCGACCGCCATGTGGACGTAGGCCATGGCGACGTCGCTCTGCCGCATCTGGGCCGTCACCACGAGCAGCACAACGCTGACGCCGATGCCAAGCGCCGGCAGCAACACCTGTGTCATCGCAAAAACGTCCCCTGCCATCTGCCAACCAGGGCGCACCCTATACCAGCACCGCCGCGCCGATTGCGATGGAGATCAGGGTGCCAAATCCCTTGACACGGCGGACAAACCCCGGCGCCGGGTCCGATGCGGCGCGTTGACCGGCCTTGGCGCCGGCACTATACAGCCTGCCGTGACGCCGGATAGAGCCCGGCTCGGCAGCATTCGCCTTCAGTCGAAACCTGCGGCCCGGAGCGGAGAACCGCTACCGTCCGAGCAGACTTGCATCGAGAGGACCACCAATGGCCAACACGTCATCGGCCAAGAAAGCCGCACGCAAGACAGTGCGGCGAACCGAGATCAACAAGGGCCGTCGGTCCAGAATGAAGACTGAGGTCGGCAAGGTCGAGGAGGCAATCGCCGCCGGCAACAAGCAGCAGGCGCTTGCGGCGCTGAAGATCGCCGAGCCGCTGCTGATGCGCAGCGCCCAGAAAGGCGTCGTCCATAAGCGCACCGCGAGCCGCAAGATTTCGCGTCTCGCCGCGCGCGTGAAGGCGCTCGGCTGAAGACGGTATCGATCGGGTCGGAGGCGGTTCATCTGCCCGACCCCAACGAAACTTCGTTTGTGACAGTTTGGCAACAAGCCTGGCTGTCCGGGTGGCGCATGCAAGCACCCGCGCCACGATGGAAAACGATAAGACTCACCAAGCCTTCCGTAGCCGCACGATCATGCGTTCTGCGGTCGACTCGGGACCCCGCCACCCCCTCCCGCGAGTCCAAACGCCGTTCGCCGCTGCCCCACGGCCCGGTTGGGGACGGCCTTCGCGACGCCCCCGTTTTTGCTCTGAATCTCAAAAGCATTGCCCACAGGATTTTCGCCGTCGGGGCATCTTTTCCACAAACGCGCAGCAATTGTCCGTGCACTGTGCAAGCGGCAGTCGCGCCGCTCCCCTCACTTGCCATCCACGATTGCCTGTGGTTAGTGGAGTCTTAACGGCGAGAGTTTCCCCGTGTGTTGAGGGTAGAGGAAACTTCGCTGAGTCCTCAGACGCAGGTTCCATGTATTTCGTAGCTGGACCGACTGTATTGTTCTGAGAAGACGAGGCGGGCCAAAGTCCTTAGTATGTGTTTGCGTAAAACGACTGTGTGTTGCAGTCGACTCTACTGAATTTGAAGTGATTCAGTGAGAGTTGTACCTGTGGCGCGCGCGGGAGTGGAGGTCGCAGTGGGTTCACCGCAAGTCGTCCACATCAACGACGTATCTGTGAAAGACGTCTGGGAGCGGCTGAAGGCCGACCCTGGAGCAGTGCTCGTCGATGTGCGTACCCGGGCGGAGTGGACCTACGTCGGGTTGCCTGAGCTGACAGCTGTCGGCAAGCGGCCCCTGCTCGTGGAATGGCAGACGTTTCCCGACAATCGGGTGGACCCGCAGTTCGCCGACCGGCTCGGCAAGATGCTGACCGAGGCGGGTGCGGGCAAGGACACAGAGCTTTTCTTCATTTGCAGATCTGGCGGCCGCAGCAAGTCGGCCGCGCAGGCGATGGCAGCGGAGGGCTTCAAACGCTGCCGAAACGTCGCGGATGGGTTTGAGGGGCCACTCGATCCCAACCGCCAGAGAGGCCGTGCCGGCGGCTGGAAGGCGGCCGGCCTCCCCTGGGCGCAAGGGTAGCGCGCCGATTGGCTGCTGGAAGTCGTGATCGGTGCTCCGCGTGCGGGCGGAGCGCACGAGAGAGGCACGTCTTTCGGCTGGGCTCAACCTATAGCGAGTGCGGGGACAAATTATGAGCAGCATCAAAGCGATAGGGAAACAACCAGAGAAACAGTTTGAAGCTCATTCGGGGGCCTTTCAGACCGGCGCCTCCGCTCAACGACCGGCGACAGCCGGCGGGTTCGGATCGGGATCCGGATCCGGCGGTGGATCTACGACTGCAGTCGGCGGCGACGGCCGTGGTCAGAAGACCCGCGCCCTGCTCCGCAGCAAGTTCGGCGAAGACGTCTACTCCATCTGGTTCAAGCCGATGGAGTTCGAGTCCTTCGACGGCGAGACGGTCCGCGTCTCCGTCCCTGTGAAGTTCCAGCGCAACTGGATCCAGTCGCACTACGCCGACGACCTGCTCGCCTGCTGTGCAACCGAGTTCAGCGGCGCCAAGCGCGTGGACGTCGTCCTGCGCGAGCACACCGCCGCCGCGGTGTCGGCGGGAACCGACACGGCCGGGCGCGATCTTGCCGTGGGCCGCATCTCGGAATCTGCCGGCAACCCCGGCAGGCCCACGATCGCGGCGCGCTCCATGCCCTCCACCGCCGCCCGCGTGCTGGTCGGCGGCTTCGAGGGCTCGCCGCTCGATCGTCGCTATACGTTCGACAGCTTCGTCGTCGCCGACAGCAACCGCATCGCACACGCAGGTGCACTGCAGACCGCCGGCACTCTGCTGAGTGAGGGACGGGGCCACAATCCGCTCTACATCCACTCCTCGGTCGGCCTCGGCAAGACGCACCTGCTGCACGCCATCGCCTGGGAGGTCCAGCGCAAGGCCCCACGCGCCCAGCTCCTGTACCTGACCGCCGAACGCTTCCGCTATCAGTTCGTCGACGCACTGAGGAGCCAGGACCCACTCGCCTTCAAGGAGAAGTTCCGCGCCATCGACATCCTCCTGATCGATGATCTCGAGTTCCTGCATGGTCAGCAGACGGAACAGGAATTCGACCACATCATCAATGCATTGCTGGATGGCGGCCGGCAGGTCGTAGTCGCCTCCTCACGCGCACCGAACCACATCGAGAAGCTCAACGAGCGCATGCGCTCCCGCCTCCAGCGCGGCCTCGTCATCGAGATCGGCGGACTCGATTTGGATCTGCGCGTTCGCATCCTTGAGAAGCGGATGCAGGAGCGGCGCATCGTCGATCCCTCCTTCGAGATCTCGCGCGACGTGCTCTCGCTGCTGGCCGAGCGCCTGACCGAGAGCGGGCGCGAGCTCGAAGGCGCCGTCACGCGGCTGCACGCGGCATGGCAGTTCATGCGCACGCCGATCACCGTCGAGGTGGCGGAGGCGATGATCCGCGATCTGGTGCACGGCAGCGAGCCGCGGCGCATCAAGATCGAGGACATCGTCAAGGCCGTGTCGCGCCACTTCGAGGTGTCCAAAGGCGACATTCTCTCGCAGCGGCGTCACCGCTCGGTCGTCTGGCCGCGCCAGATCGGCATGTACCTGGCAAAGCAGCTCACCGCGCGCTCGCTGCCCGAGATCGGGCGCCGGTTCGGCAACCGTGACCACACAACGGTTCTGCACGCGATCCGCAAGATCGAAGGCGAGCTCTCCCGCAACCCGACGCTCAAGGACGAGATCGAGGACCTGAAGAGGCAGCTCGGCCACTGAAGCGCGACGAACCCCGGGCAGGGCCCTGCCGGCGTTGGATCGCTGCCGGGGCGAAGCTCTTCGCGAGGGGTGTGCATTGCCACCCCTCGCCCGATTTTCCGGCGGTTCCCGACGGCGCACCACGGCTGGCCCTTGCCAAGTACCGCGCGTTTCGTTCAAGTTGCTGCTACGCGAATCTCTCCACCACATTCATCGGTAACCTGCTGCTCCGAGTGCATGAGAGGCTACGCGTCCCCGCCGGTTGTGGGGCCATGACGTAACTCCGAGGCCGACCATGCGGATTGTGATCGAACGTAGTGAGCTCTTAAGAGCGCTAGGCCACGTCACGAGCGTAGTGGAACGGCGCACGACGATACCGATTCTCTCCAACGTCCTGCTCAAGGCGCACGGCGACACGCTGGAGTTCAAGGCGACGGACCTCGAGCGCGAGGTCATCGAACATGCGCCGGCCAAGGTCGGCACACCGGGTGCTGTCACCGTACCGGCACACATGCTGCATGACATCGTCCGCAAGCTTCCTGACGGCGTCCAGGTGGAGTTCACCCGCGACGTCGAGCGCGAGCGGCTGGGGCTCACCTGCGGCCAGGCGCGGTTCGCGCTGCAGACGCTTGCGGCGGAGGACTTCCCCGATCTCGCCGCCGGCGAGATGCCGCATCGGTTCGACATCGGCGCAAAGGACTTGAAGCGGCTGATCGAGAAGACGCGGTTCGCGATCTCCATGGAGGAGACGCGCTACTACCTGAACGGCATCTATCTGCACGCGGCCTCCCGCGGCAAGGAGCGGATGCTGCGCGCGGTCGCAACCGACGGCCACCGCCTCGCCCAGGTGGAGCTCGCCTGCCCCAAGGGAGCGGCCGAGATGCCGGGCGTCATCATCCCGCGCAAGACCGTGCACGAGCTCCACCGCCTGATCGAGGACTCCGATGCGACTGTCACCGTCGGCGTATCCTCGTCCAAGGTGCGGTTCGAGACCGGCACGGTGACGCTGACCTCGAAGCTGATCGACGGCACGTTTCCCGATTACGCCCGCGTCATTCCCCAATCGAACGACAAGGAGCTCAAGGCCTCCAACGCCGAGTTCATGGGAGCAGTAGATCGTGTGTCGACGATCGCGAGCGAGCGCGGCCGCGCCGTGAAGCTCTCGATCGCCGAAGACAAGCTGACCCTCTCGGTCAACAATCCCGAGGGCGGCAGCGCCACCGAGGAGATCGGTGTCGACTACAGCTCGACCCCGATCGAGATCGGCTTCAATGCCCGCTATCTGCTGGACATCGCCGGCCAGCTCGAAAGCGACGAGATCGTACTGCGGCTTGCGGACCCGGGCTCTCCGACCGTGGTCCGGGACGGCGCGGATGAGAACGCGCTCTACGTCCTGATGCCGATGCGTGTGTAGTGTGATGATCGAGAAATTCGCCGGCGCTCGCGGCTACCCTATGAGCGAATTTCTCGATCTGAAT
>JBIOVC010000078.1:0-2566 GCA_044867545.1 Hyphomicrobiaceae bacterium
ACAGGGGCTGATCTTCAGGGGATGGGCCGCCATTGAGCGCGGCCACGGCTCGACGTCCGCTCAGTCTATGCGACTGAGTCGATATGAGGATCGTAAATCTCGGACGGAGCGTGTCATGCAGCGGAACCTGATTGAACGCACCGCCGATGTCAAGCTCCGTAGGGCGGACTAGCGAAGCGTAGTCCGCCGCTCCGATGCACCAGGCGCGAACGCCGAGCCGGACTCCGGCGCGCTCTGCTAATGCGCCCTACAACGCGAGTCAGGTCGCATCGCCACGTCGTCGCCGGAGCAGCCCGCCGCCCCGCCGCTTCGGCGGCTCGGGCTCGACGGGCGCCACGACCGCCTCGAGCGTCTCGCTGCCCATCACGCGCGCAAGCTGGCGCCTGAGCGCGAGCTTCGCCGGCGCCGCCGCAGCCAGGATCTCGCGCGGCTTGTAGAACTCGAGCGCATTGAACTTCTCGACGCTGACGTCGATGTAGATGTCGGGCTGCAGCGACTTTAGCTTCTCGCGCGTGATGCTCTTCTCCAAGATCTGCACCGACCGCATCAGCACGTCGATCGCAGACTGCCGGTTCGCGCTGCTGGAGTTGGTCGCGACCCCGCTCACGTCGACCGCAATCGTGATGTCGGCCTCACCAGCGACCAGCTCGAAGGGGAGCGGATTGACGAGGCCGCCGTCGACCAGCGTCCGCCCGCCGAGCCGGACCGGCGAGAAGATCACCGGGATCGCGATGCTGCCGGCGATCGCGGGCTTCAGCGGCCCCTCGGTCAGCACGACCGCCTCGCGCATCTCGAAGTCCGTCGCGACCACTTTGAGCGGGATCTGCAGGCTGCGGAATTCGGCAGGCAGCAGGTCCGCGATGACGAGGTCGAGCAGGCTCGCCGGGTTCAGCAGCGACGAGCGCAGCGGCACCAGCCGCAGCACCTTCTGCACGGGCTCCGAGCGCGCCTGATAGAGCTGCCGCAGCAGGTCGAACCGCGCGCCGAGCGTTTCCTCGGTGATGGCGCGGATCTGATGCGCCGACAGGCCGGCGGCATAGGCCGCACCGAACAGCGCCCCGATCGACGTGCCGGCGATCACCTTCGGCCTCAAGCCCAGCTCGTCGAGCAGCTCGAGCACCAGGATGTGCGCGAGCCCGCGCGCCCCGCCGCTGCCGAGCGCCAGCGCGATGCTGGGACGCCGGGCGGGCGTCGTCGAGGGCTTCTGCGGAGAGTGGGTCGCAGCGGTCATCTCAGCTCCGCTCCCCTTCACGCGCGATTGCCCGCCAGCCGATGTCGGTTCGGTAGAAGCCTCCCGGCCAGTCGATCCGGCCGACCGCCTCGTAGGCCCGCGCCTGCGCTTCGGCGACAGTTTTGCCGCGTGCGGTGACATTGAGCACGCGCCCGCCGTCGGCGAGGAGCCGGTTGCCATCCTGCCGCGTGCCCGCGTGGAACACCTCGACCCCTGGCACCTCGGCCGCCGCTTCGAGCCCCTTGATCTCGGTGCCCTTGATCGGCGTTCCCGGATAGCCCTTCGCCGCCATCACCACCGTCAGTGCCGGGTCGTCGTGCCAGCGCAGGTCAAAGCTGCCGAGCACGCCGTCGCGGGTGGCGAGCAGCGCAGCCAACAGGTCGGACTTGAGCCGCACCATCAGCACCTGGGTCTCCGGGTCGCCGAAGCGCACGTTGTACTCGTAGAGCTTCGGACCACCCTTGGTGATCATCACGCCGAGATACAGCACGCCCTTGAACGGCGTGCCCCGCTTGCGCATGCCGGCGACCGTCGGGCGGATGATCTCGTCCAGCGTCCGGCGCATCATCTCCGCCGTCATCACCGGCGCCGGCGAATAGGCACCCATGCCACCCGTGTTGGGGCCCGTGTCGCCGTCGCCGACGCGCTTGTGGTCCTGCGCCGTGGCGAGCGGCAGCACATGCTCGCCGTCGACGAGGGCGAACACGCTCGCCTCCTCGCCTTCGAGGAACTCCTCGATCACGACCTCGGCGCCCGCCTGCCCGAATGCGCCGCCGAAGCAGGCATCGACCGACTCCTCGGCTTGGGCCTTGGTCTGAGCGACGACGACACCCTTGCCGGCCGCCAGGCCGTCCGCCTTGACCACGATCGGCAGGGGTTGCGAGGCGAGGTACGCCTTGGCGGAGGCGGCATCCCGGAACCGGCCGTAGGCGCCCGTCGGGATCGAGAACTCGTGGCACAGGTCCTTGGTGAAGCCCTTCGAGCCCTCGAGCTGGGCGGCTGCCTTCGACGGACCGAACACCTTGACGCCTGCCGCCTCGATGTCGTCGGTGATGCCGGCGACCAGCGGCCCCTCCGGCCCGACCACCACGAAGTCGATCGCCTTATCCTTGCAGAAAGCGACGATTGCGCCGTGATCCGATATGTCGAGCCGGATGCACTCGCCGAGAGCGGCGATTCCGGGGTTCCCTGGCGCCGCGTACAGTTTAGTCAGCAGCGGGCTCGCGGCGAGCGCCCAGGCGAGCGCATGCTCCCGTCCGCCCGATCCGATCAGCAGTACCTTCATCTGATCTCCGCCTTAACGAAACCTCCGGACAGCTTGCCCAGGAAAGGCCT
>JBIOVC010000079.1:0-2686 GCA_044867545.1 Hyphomicrobiaceae bacterium
CCGTTGCGACACCACTCTCTGTCCCACCACTCCCATTGAGCCAGGTCGCTGATGAGCTTTGGCAACACGCGGCCCGTGGCGGCACCCGTGTCGAAGCCGTCCTCGATCGAGACGAGGTCGACCCCTGCATTCCCCAGCTGCTGCATGAGCTCCGTCGTCCGCCGTAGCGAGCGGCCCAGTCGATCGAGCCTCAGGATGACCAGCTTGTCGACTTTGGACAAATCCTTGAGGAGGCTTCGAAAGGCTGGCTGATTGCGGGGCCTGGCCGCGACGCCCTCGTCCTGGTGCACGACTGCCAGCTCCCAGCCACGGTGGGCGATATATGCCGCGAGGCGGCGGCGTTGATCGTCAATCCTTACGCCATCGCTCGTCTTCTCGGCAGGCAGGACTCTCACGTAACCGGCGGCTCTTACCGGTTTGGTTGTCTGCATTCCCGACGGGAAGGCTAGCGGCTCATTACCGCGGCTCGCGCCGCGCGCCACCCTGAGCCTTGCCCAACGGCCTTCCAGAACGCGCTGCGCCGACGCCGGATTCGAGCTGCGCTCGTGAGACGACCCCGACCACGTGCGCGACCACCCGCCCGCGGTCGCTGACGAAGTAGGTCTCGGGAATTCCAGTTGCTCCGTAGCGCTTGGCGGTCCCCTTGGTCGGGTCACGGATAGTCGGGTAGCTGACCCCGAGGTCCCGTGTGAAGTCGCGCGCGTCCCCGCGAAGGTCCTGCATGTCCAGCCCGATGAAGAGCACACCATGTCGACCGAAACGCCGCCAGGCCTCCTCGAGCCGCGGTGCCTCGTCGCGGCACGGAGAGCACCACGATGCCCAAAAGTTGAGCAGGAAGGGAGTGCCGCGGAGCTCCTTCAGGTCGAGCTCCCCATCTGAGAATGCGGTCGCCAACTTTGCGCTCAGCCGCGGCGGCAATGCTCCGCGCTCCAGCAACTCGAGCGAGAACCCCGGAGCCGGCGCTGAGCGCCCATCGGCAAGCCGCTGGTCGATGGCGTCGTCGCGGCCGGTGGTCGTCAGGCCGTAGGCGAGCAGGGCCACGAAGAGGGCGACGGCGGCGATCAGGAGCAGGCGCGGGAGCCGCCGGAGCGGGGACGCCGGGGTCCGAACTCGTGCCTGCTCTGTGCTCACGGCAGACAAAGCTACGGGATGAGCGACCCCCTCTGCGCCGCGGCCCGATGGGTTCCAAGCCCTATCTGGGCTGCCGGCCAGGCGCTATCCTTTGGTCGCGGCCGCGCTCGCGGGGCGCGGTCTTTTGTTGCAGCCCCGTGGCCCACCCGGAACCGGCCGTTCCCTTATCCCTTATATGTGAGAGATGGCTCGCGCAGACGTTCGAATTGCGGTGACGCTTGCCTGCGAGGAGTGCAAGCGGCGGAACTATCAGACGAGAAAGAACCGGCGCAACGACCCGGAACGGATCGAGTTCCGAAAGTTCTGCCGCTCCTGCGGGCACCATACTGCTCATAAGGAGACGCGCTAGCAGCCTCTTCGATGGCAAGAACCCGCCAAAAAGCAAAGCAGCGCAAGGCGAAACGCCTCGAGCAGGAACGTAAGGCGGCCGAGCGCTCGAGGCAGGGCGACGGTCCCGCCCCGACGACGGCAGGCGCGGTCGCCGAGGTCGAGGAGGCACGCCAGGAAGCCGCCGCCGAGCTTCAGGAAGCGCAGCGAGCCGCCGAGGTTGCGACCGCCCCCGAGGTGGCGCCCGTGCCCACCCCCGAGCCGGCTGCGGAAAAGGTCGCCCGGCGAGAGCGCAAGGCGGAAGTGGCAAAGAAGGAGAAGGCCCGTCCCGCTGCCCGGCCTGAGCGCAAGCGGGAGCCGCGCCGCCGCGGACGGGTCGTCAGCTTCCTCATTCAGGTCTGGGCTGAGTTGCGGCGCGTGCAATGGCCGAACCGCAGCCAGGTCACCCAGGCGACCGCGGTGACCATAGTGTTCGTCTTCATCACCGGAAGCTATCTGGCGATCTGGGATTACCTCTTCAACAAGCTCGTTAAAGCAATCCTCTGAGCATGTTCCGCTGGTACGTCATAAACACGTACTCCGGTCACGAGAACAAGGTCAAGCACAACATCGAGCACCGCGTCTCGACGATGGAGCAGCAGTCCAACATCCGGCAGGTGGTCGTGCCGACCGAGCAGATATCGGAGATGAAGGACGGTCAGAAGGTGCAGAGCGAGCGGCGAACCATGCCCGGCTACGTGCTCGTGAACATGGAGATGACGGACGACACGTGGTCGCTGGTCAAGAACACGCCTGGGGTGACCGGCTTCGTCGGCTCCAGAGACAAGCCCGTTCCGCTCAGCAAGCCGGAGGTCGATCGCCTCATGCATCGCGAGACGGCGGAGCGGCCTCGGACGCGGGCACAGTTCTCGATCGGCGAGTCGGTCAAGGTCATCTCCGGGCCGCTGTCCGACTTCTCTGGCGAGATCGCCGAGATCAACGAGGACGCCGCGAAGCTCAAGGTGCTCGTCTCGATCTTTGGCCGCGAGACGCCGGTCGAGGTCGGGTACGACCAGGTGAAGAAGATCTAGCAACGGCGCCGGAACCCGCGGGTCCCGGCGCATTGCACTCAACTCGCGGAATGTCAGGCGGACTGCCGCAGAAGATCAGATCTTCGAGGCGACCGTGAGCTGCGCACTGGGCGCCTGTCTGCGTCGCCTCGAGGCGGGATTGCGCGCGATCGACGCGA